>NZ_NHSG01000386.1:0-52115 GCF_020024005.1 Streptomyces purpurogeneiscleroticus | reverse complement strand
GAGCGAGGGGTGGCTGCATGTGGAGAAGGGCGTGGTGGAGTGGGGCGGCGTGACGGGGGACGCCGGCAGGACCCTGCGGATGCTGGCGCTCCCGGACGGCACCGCGGAGGTGTCATTCGCGGACGGCCGCCCCTTTCACCTGCTGGATCTGCGCCGCGGCCGCTGGACGGCCGTGCATCAGTGCGCCGCTGACCGTTACGAAGGCACGTTCACCGTGTTGTCGCCGGATGAGTGGCACCTGCGGTGGGCCGTCCGCGGCCCCGCCAAGGATCAGCTGCTCACCTCGGTCTATCGTCGCGTCCGCGAGCCGGCCGGGCGGTGCGGTCAGTCGCAGGAGGGGCGGTAGGAGAGATGGGGGAAGAGGTCGCGCCATTGGGTTTTTGTGAGGTTCGACGGGTGTAGGCGGCACAGGCGGTCGTAGGCGCGGCCCGGATCGAGCGGGAGCACGAAGGTATGGTCGTCGTCGCCTTCCGCGCCGTCGGGTACGACGGTGAGGTAGGGGCGTTCGTCCGGGAAGAAGGCGGCGTCCTCGGCGAACGGCAGGGCGGTGAAGGCCGGGGTCTCCCAGCGGCCGCTGCTGCGGGCCGTCCAGAGGCGGTACGGCGTGCTGGTCATCACCCACGCACCGTCCGGGCTGGTGGCCAGCGCCCGGACGTCCTTTTCCAGGCGCAGGCTGTCCATGCGGCGGATGTTCTTCGGGTCCGAGACGTCCCACACCAGTACCTGACCGCTCGTCAGGACTGTGGCCAACTCGCCCTTGCGCAGCCGGAAGTAGCCGTTGGGTGCGGCCGGCAGCAGCTCGCCGCGGACCGGGTGCCGCATGTCGGACAGGTCCCACAGCCGGAGGTTGGCCCCCGGCTCCTCGGTCAGCAGCATGCGTGCGGAGCGGATGTAGGCGGAGCCGCCGCCCTGGAGGGTGGCGTCGCGGAAGCGGGCGCCCTTCTTCGGCCGGGCGGGGTCGCTGACGTCCCACAGCCGCAGGTCGTCCTTCTCCTGCACGCCGATCGTCCGGTCGTCCAGCCACCACAGGAACCCGTTCAACGCGACCAGCGGCACACGCAGGACACCGCGCCGGTGCGGGTGCCGGATGTCGTCGACGTCCCAGAGCTCGACCGTGCCCCTGGTCCCGCCGAGAGCGAGCAGCCGGCCGTTGGGACTGGGGCTGGACAGCACATCGCCCTCGTCGAACCGGATCTCCTTCCCCGGTACCGGCGGCGCGTCCGGACCGGAGGCGAACTCCCACAGACGGTAGGTGTTGAAGTCATCGCCGTTCCGGAAGCGGTGGGTGAGCAGGACAGGGTGCGGACGCTTGTGGAGGAAGTACTGGGCTCCCCACTGCTCCGGGGGAGTGAACCGCCGCCGGGGTGCTGCCGGGTTGCTCAGGTCCCAGACCGTAGTCCGGGACTCGTAACCCTTCGTGCGCTCGCGGGTGAGCGCCAGCTTTCCGTCGTCGCTGAACGAAGGGCGTTCCGGCTCCCCGGCGACCTGTCTGCCCTGGAGCACGGGGGCCGGGAAGCCGTCGCGCCACAGTCGGATCTCACCGCGGAAGTCCCCGGCGGCGAGCACCTTCCCGTCCGGGCTCCAGGCGACGGACTGCACCGGCTGGGCGGCCGGCAGCCTCCCGAGCGCCGCCGAGCTGTCGAACAGGTCGTTCATCGCGGTCCCGGTCTTCCGCTGCTCCACCGACCCCGAGGCGGCGGTGTTGGCCGCCGCGAGGACCTTGCCGTCCGGCCGGAAGGCCAGGGACGGGGCCTCGGTGCCCCAAGTGGTGCCGTACAGACCGCGCTTGGCGGCCGTGAGTTTCCCGTCCCGGCCGACGGTCCATGCGTACAGTCCGTCGGCGCCCGTGGCGGCGATCATGTTGCGTTGCGGGTGGAAGGCGACCGCCATGATGGAGCGGGCGCCGGCGGTGTCCCGCAGTGCCGGCCGCGCGGGATCACGGACGTCCCACAACCGGACCTGCGCCGACCCGTCCTTCCCCGCGCCGTCCTTCCCCGCTTCTTCCGTTCCTTCCGGAGCGCCTTCCGGAATGCCGTTTCCCGCGGCGAGGTACCGGCTGTCGTGGCTGAAGGCCACGGAGATCACCTGTTGCTCCGCAGCCTCCTTTTCCCACCGCAGGTCGGGTGCCGACGGGTCGGTCATGTCCCACAGCGCGAGCCGCCCGTCGTCCCTGCCCGCTGCCAGGGTGCGCCCGTCGTGGCTGAACGCCAGGGAGAACGTGACACGGGACGCGGTCCGGCGCTCGGCCAGCCGCTCCGGGTGCCGCAGGTCCGAGACGTCCCATACGGTGAGCCGGTCGGCGGTCTGCACCGCGAGGACCGGCTTGCTCGGGTGGTAGGCCAGGACCGGGTTGCCTTCGTCGCTCCTCATCGGGATAACAGCCGCCGGACGCTGGGCGGCGGCACCGGACCCGAGCCGCCACAGCACCAGCTGGGCGGGCTTCTTCCGCTTGCCGTCCCGCTCCAGCCGGAGGGCCGCCGCCAGGCTCCGCCCGTCGGGCGCGAACGCCAGCTTCAGCACGGGCCGGGAGGCCGCCTGGAGTATCTCGGGCGTACGGGTGACGTACGAGGAGTACAGCGCGGACCGGGCCTCCGGGGTGGGGGAGAGCCGGTAGGCCGCCAGGCTGAGCCGGAGCGCGGTGACCGGGTCCTGGTCGCGGATGTCGTCGGCGCGGGCGGCGATCTCCTGCGCGATCTCCACGGCCTCCTTGTGCGCCGCGTCCTTCGCGGCCCGGTCACCCCGCACGACCGCGATGCCGAGCACCAGCGCCAGTACGACCAGCAGCGAGATGCCCGCCCGTAGCCGGAACCTGCTGCGGCGTTGTGCCGTCCGTCCGGCGGCGAGGAAGTCCCGTTCCACCTGGCGCAGTTCGAGCACCTGGCCGCCGCCGTCGATCCGGTGCTCGACGGCCGTCAGGTGCTTGCCGGTGTACAGACCGCTCGGGAGCCGGCCCGCCGCGTCCCAGGCGTCGGCCGCCTCCGCCAGACTGCGGTGGGTCAGCAGGACTTCGAGGTTTTCGGTGATCCAGGTGCGCAGCGCGGGCCAGCCGTACAGGAGCGAGTCGTGGCACAGCTGGGCCCAGTTGTCGTCGACCACGACGAGCCGGGCCTCGACGAGGCGGTCGAGCAGCGCCGTATTGCGCTGCCTGCCGTGCTCGTCGGAAGCCGCGACGAGGTCGTCGGTCCTGACCCGGCGGCGTACCGCCTTCCCGCCGTCGCCCACCAGGTGCACCAGCCGCAGCAACACCGTACGCAGCGCCTGCTGTCCGGCCGGTTCGAGTGCGGCGAGGAGGGTCTCGGCGGTCTGGGCGACCGAGCCCCGGATGCCGCCGGTGGCGTGGTACCCGGAGATGGTCAGCCGGCCGTCCCGGCGCCTGGCCCAGGTCTCCTGGAGGGCGTGGGCGAGGAACGGCAGGGCGATGGTGTCGCCGCTGCCTCGGTGCTCCTCGCGGACCTCCCGCAGCAGCAGGTCCGCGAGCCCGTCCTCCAGCCGCAGCCCGGCGTGCTCGGCGGGCCCGGTGACGGCCCGGCGCAGCTCCTCGTCGGTCATCGGCGGGATGGTGAACTGGCCGGTCCGCACGGCCCGGGACAGCCGGGGATCCCGCAGGCAGTGCCCGTAGTAGTCGGCGCGCAGGCCCAGTACGACACGGGGGCCGGGCCCCGTGTCCGTGGGGGCGGTCACCGCACGGACGAAGAGCTCCCGCTCCTCCGCGTCCCTGCACTGCGTGAAGAGCTCCTCCAGCTGGTCGACCACCAGCACGCCGGGGGCGCGGCCGCCGTCCGCCGGACCGGGGAACCGGCCCGCTCCCAGCGCGTCCGCCACCTCCCCGAACGGCCGGCCCACCGCCCCCGCCCAGCAGGTCACCAGCTCACGGAACGGCGTCGGCCCCGGCGCCGGCACCAGCAGCACCGGCCCCACCCCGTCCGCGGCGGCCAGCCCGGCGCGCAGCAGGGACGATTTGCCCGCACCCGACGGGCCCACCACCACCACGGGCCCCGGCGCCGCGGTGTCGGTCACCCGCTCCAGCAGCGCCCGCGTCAGCTCGTCCCGGCCGAAGAACAGATGGCGCTCCTCGGGCAGGAAGGGCCGCATACCGGGATACGGGCAGGGCGTGCCGTCATGCACCGGCTCGGGCGGCGGGACGTCGGGCGCCGCGACGTACCGCGGGTTGGGCGCGAGGACGAAGTCCCCCATGCGCCCCACACTGTCGGCGTGCGGCCGGGCGGGACCGTGCTGGAAGTGCCGGTCCAGGTGCCGGTAGACGTCGGCGAGGGTGAAGCGGCTCGGGCCCGCCGCGTCCCCCTCGGTCAGCAGCCGCAGCAGCGCACCGCTGAACAGGGTGTGCCGCTGCCCCTCCGGGGCGAAGGACACGGCGTAGTGGGAGGCAGAGGTCAGCAGGAAGCTGCCGGCGGGCCGGGCCGAGGCGTACGGGTCCCGGTGCTGCCCCCGCGATGCAGCTTCGGCGAGCCCGGAGAAGCAGCAGTCGAGGATCACCACCGGGCGGACGGGGGCCGCGCTCAGCAGGTTCCTGATCTCCGCGTACGGGACGGCGTGCACGGTGCTGTCCGCCGACGTGCTCGCCGCGGTCGCCAGGTACAGCTGGTCGCCGGGGCCGAGGAGGCCGTGCCCGACGAAGCAGAAGACGACGACGCCGTCCGCCGCCTCGTCGACCGCCCGCTCGACGGCGGCCAGCACCTCGGTCGGACCCTCGGGATCGGTCAGCAGCGCGATGTGCTCCTCGGCCATGCCGCACGCGGTGTGCAGCGCGGCGGCGAGGTCGGCCGCCGAGCGGCGCGCGCCCGGCAGGTCCGACAGCAGGGCCCCCTCCGGATGCCGCCCGGTGCCGACCACCACCGCACGGCAGCCGGCACCGGACAGCCCCCACGTTCCCGGCTGTTCCACGGCTCAGCCCTGCTCCTGCCGCGGACCGTTCCCGGCCGCCGGCTCCGGCTGCTGGGGCGCTCCGGGGTCCTGAAGCGCCGCTGCCGGGTCCTGGAGCGCCTCGGCGATCTGCCGGGCGAGATCGCCCGAACCCTCCGCGGTCAGCCCGCGCACCCGCTCGGACGTGACGGTGACCTGGGTGCCGTCGGGGCGCGTGATCGTGACCGTCTGGTTGCCGCGACGGTGCTGCAGCCAGGCCACGACGGCTGCCGCCAGGGCGGCCGTCAGCCCGCCGGGAGCGAGGAGTACGGAGATCAGCTCGCCCGCCGCACCCATCGTGCCGGCCGGCGGTACGGCCCCGGACGGCCCGGCGGTACGGCTGCGCAGTTCGGGATCGCGTAACAGCCAGCGCCGCAGATCCCCACACGCACCGCTGTCACTGCCGACCGACAGGGTGATTCTCATGAACCCCTCCCCGTAACGAGCGCCCCCTGCGCCCCTCCCGGAGGCTAGCGCCTGGCGTGCGCCCCCACCAGATCGTTGCGCCCAGCACCAGGTCATCGCGCACGACAACCGGCCACGCGGACACCCTGGAGGGAAAGTGGGGCGAGCCCGCTTCGTGAAGCTGCTTGGTAGGCGGACGACATGGTGACGAGCCTTGGCAACGCCGTGCGGAAGACAGCACACTGACGGCGTTTGCCGGCAAGGACATCCGTGAGTGAATATGGCAACTTAGCCGTGTTGCATGTGTGGCCGACGTGACCGGTCGGGCTGTCGTGCATCAGCACGTCTGCGGGACGCGGCACACGGATCCGTGGTCGCCGGTGCGGGGCTGCGCCGTGTTGCGCGGAAGCGGGGGGTAAGTCAGGTGGAGATCAAGCTCAAGCCGGAGGAGATTCCGCAGTACACCGGCGACCTGGAGCAGTTGGAGAAGGACCACGCGGCACTGAAGAAGGACGCCGGGAACATCCGTTCCGCTGGCGCGGACGTCCACTCCCACTTCCAGGGCCTGTCCGCTTACTACAAGGCCCCCGAGGCCGAGCAACTCTTCGCCACCACCAAGCCAGTGCAGGACCGGGCGGACGGTTTCGCCGACGACCTGGAGACCGTTGCCTCGGCGCTGTCGGACTACGCCGATGAGATCCGGCCGCTGGTCCCGAAGCTGGCGGAGCTGAAGACCAAGGCGCGGGACTTCATCCGGGACCACAGGGACGATGACGACGCGGATTACGACGCTGAGCTGACCGCCGAACACAATCGGATCCGGGATGACATCACCGCCACGGTCGCGGCGTTCTGGGCGGCGGAGCGGACCTGTTACAACAAGATCGTCGCGTTGTGGAACGGCCCGAAGATGGTCGCCGGCGACGGCAGCAAGAAGGCCCATCAGTACGGGTTTGCCGCCGAGGACATGAAGAACGCCAAACTCCCCTGGGGCGACCCGGTGGAGCAGAAGCACCACTGGTACGACGTCGGCCACTGGGTGAAGTCCTTCGTGTGGGACGGCCTGATCGTCGACGGGATCTGGGGCACCATCAAGGGCCTGGGCACGCTCGTCGGCTGCGACGGCTGGGAGGCCATGGGGCAGGCGTGGAAGGGCTTGGCGCAGCTCGGCACTGGTCTGGCCATTCTGACGCTCGGCGGTCCCGGGGCGGCAGCCTTCATGGTCCTCCCGGACGACAAGCTGCCTTCCTGGCTGCGGGATTCGCGTACCGCGATGAAGGAGACCGGCAAGGCGCTGGTGGCCTGGGACGAGTGGGGCAAGAACCCCGGCCGCGCCGCGGGTGCGGTCACCTTCAACGCGCTCACGACGGTCCTCACCGGCGGGGCGGGCGGAGCGGCAGCCGGGGCCGGGAAGGCCGGGTCGGTGGCCAAGGCCCTGTCTGTGGCAGGCAAGGCCGGCAAGGTCATCGATCCGATGACCTATGTGGGGAAGGCCGCCGGGGCGGGCCTGTCGAAGGTCGGGGACATCGCAAAGAGCCTGAAGGGCATCGGCAAGGTCGACATCTCGGGCCTGCCGGCGGACGCACTGAAACTTCCGGAGGGTACGGTCCACCTGCCCGACGGCACCGTCCACCTCCCCGAGGGCGCGACGCTCCCCGATGGGGCCACCAAACTGCCGGGCGGCAACGTCAAGCTGCCCGACGATGTCCCGGCGCTGCCCGAGAATGCCACCCCGGTGCCCGTCGATCCCGGAAAGCCGGCCCGCTACTTCGACGGCCAGGGCAACCTCCTTGACGAACACGGCAAAGTGCTCCAACACATCGACGACGCGCCCAAGGAAGGCTCCCCGACCGCCAATCCCCACACCGGAGCGGACGCTCCGCGGGTTGAGGCCCCGGTCAAGCAGCCCGCCCTGGTTGGCGCGGGCGTGCATGCGGTCGACAACGCAGGCCATCACATTCGCGTAGGCGACAGCCCGAGCAATGGCCTCGGTGATGTCGGTCGGGTGAGCGAGGATGCAACCAGCCTCCGCCTTGGCGACAACACACCCGGCGGAGGCATCAGCGGTCACAACGAGGGTCCCGGCACTGGCGGCGGTCACAGCGATGGTCCAAGTGGTCCCAGCGACACTGAGCGACTGGGGGAGAACCATGGAGCCTCGGGGCGTCATCCTGATGACGGTGCTCACCGTGCCTCCGAGAGCCATCACGATCCGTTTGCGAGCCATTCCGACGACGTATCGTCCGGCGACGGCGTTCATGCTGATCAGGGAGGGGGCAATGGCCCCGCACACCCTGTCGCGAATGACGCCGGCAACGGACCGGAAGGCGCTCCGCTGGAGCCGCAGCCCGACTGGCACGGACAAAGCGCCGATCAGATGCGCCATTACCGCCATCCTGCGCTGGATGTGTCGCACCTGACGCCGGAGGAGCAACTCTCCGTTCTGGAGCATGAAGCGGCGACGTTGGCAGATGAGGCTCGCGGGCTACCCCCGGGTGAGGCGCCTCCTGGGCAGAATCATCTCAAGACCGGCTGTGCAGGCTCTTTCCTGCACGACAACGTGGTTACGGCGCACAGCAGCACCACCAAGATGCACGGACAGGGCCTTCCGCACACGCACAAGGTCCTGGCGGACATCCTGAAGCAGATCGACGATGACGCCAAGGCGGGCGTCATCGACAAGAAGGGAAGCGGGCACGGGAAGTGCGCTGAGATTTCACTGATCAGTGACCGGTTGGCGCAGCTGGATCCGACCGGCACGCAGATCCGTACAATCGGTGACGCCCGTCGGGTACTGGACGGGGGTGTCATGCACACCAGACGCATCGGAGATTTTGTCATCAAGAGGACCGGCGAGGTGCGGGGTCGGCACGGTGACTATCTCCCGCCGTGCGACACGTGCAAGCATGTGCTCCCTCAACTCGGTATCCAGCCACACTCTTGACCGTGCACCACAGAAAGGGAATCGCCCTGATGACCTCCACCGCACAGCCGCCGCAAGTGCATGACTGGCTGCGCCAGCAGGGCTGGTATTCCGGCCGTGACATCGGGGACGAAGCTGACGCTCTTGTGTCTGTGAGACTTCAGGACGCATCGGCGCAGGGTTACCCTCTGGAGGCTGTGGACGCTGCCGTTCGCGTGATCCGCGCTTATGGAGGGCTGAAGTTGGCTCATCCAAGGGCCTCGGATTCTGCGTTCGAGATGGATCCAACGGGTGGATATGACGGCGATGCCGGTGAGATCGCAGAGATGGCGTCAGGTCTTGGAAAGAAGCTCTTCCCCGTAGGCTTCGAATCTTCGGAATACGGCATCCTTCTCGTGGATGAAACAGGCCGCTGGTTCCTTCTTCATCACACGGGAGGGTACTTCTTGGGGGAGGACGACCAGGACGCGTTCGCGCGATTCATCACCAATGCGGATACACCGGACGTGGAGGACTACTTTGTCTGACCGGCTGCCCGCTGTCGCATCGTCGCTGTTGGTACAGGGGAAGGTGCTGAGTCACACCAGCATCACCGGTGAGGGCCGCCCGAATCTGCATCCGGCAATCTGGGATTTTGTGCAGGAGCTGCCGGAGGGGCCACGTGAATCCTTCACGGGCCGATGCGCAGAGTCCGCTCTGATTTCCGACCAGCTCTGGCAGCTCAGTGGAGCCGGCGGCAATGACCATGCGGTGACGCTTTCTCAAGCTACTCCGCATTTCGCGGGATCAGCTATTACCTCTCGGAAGGTCAGAGAGTCGGGTAATCCTGAGCACGGCGAGGTCACGGATCCGTGCGCCGTGTGTTCCGCCTTGCTCGAGAGGCTGGGTGTCCGCATCATCCGATAGAACGGACTCGGGGAAATTGTGCGCGTCCCGCACTCTTGGCAGACCTCGTTTGAAACCGAGGAAAGCGACCACCACCGTTTCGCTGATGAACACGAACCTGTCCGGCGTTCGCCGGGCGACAGCCAGTTGCCTCGTGACCTCGACGTGCTGCCGACGCCGTTCTTCCAACGCCGCTGCCGCCATGACACGGTCGGTCTCGGTCTGCTCGATGGCAGCACGACTGCTTTCGATTTCCTTGGGCGGTTCTTCAGGCCTGGGCGAATGACCGCGCGTTCCTCCGCCCGTCTCAGGTCGCCCTCGCACGGCAGCGCGCGATGCATCATCATTGCCCTTGGGTCTTCAGGAGGGCGTCCCCTACGCCACGCGTGACCAGGTGACCGCCGCGGGCCGGCCGGGTTATGGTCGGCCCGCGGGATTTCCGCCGTCGTGGTCGTCCGCCCGGTTACGTGAACACCTTGCCCGGGTTGAAGATCCCGGCCGGGTCGAGGGCCCGCTTCACCGCGCGGTGCAGGGCGAGTACCTCATGGCCCAACTCCGCCTCCAGGCCCCGCTTTTTCAGCAGGCCCACACCGTGTTCGCCGGTGACCGTGCCGCCGAGGGACAGGGCCTCGTCGACGACGCGTTCCAGTGCCGCGTGGCCGCGGGCCCGCGCGTCGTCGTCGCCCGGCGGCACCACGGTCATCGGGTGCAGATTGCCGTCGCCCGCGTGGGCCAGGGTGGCGATGGTGACGTCGTGTGCGGCCGCCACGTCCTCGATGCGCCCCAGCATCTCGGGTACCAGCATCCGGGGCACGCAGACGTCCTCGGTCAGCACCGCGCCCAGCCGCTCCAGCGCCGGGTAGGCGAGCCGCCGCGCGGCGAACAGGGCGTCCGCCTCGGCCTCGTCCGTGGAGCGGGCGCTCCAGGTGGCGCCGCCCTTCTCGAAGCAGGACAGCACTCGCTCGGCCTCCTCGTCACCGGCCGGCCCCGGCGCGTCGCACCGGGCGAGCAGCAGGACGTCGCCGCTCTCGGTGAGGCCCATGTGCTTCCAGTCGTCGACGGCCCGCAGGCAGTGCCGGTCGACCAGTTCGAGGGCGCTGGGGACCACCCCGGATGCGGTCACCTCGGCGACCGCGCGGCCCGCCGCCGCGAGACCGTCGAACGCGCCGACGACGGTGCGTTCCGCCGCCCGTGCTCCGCGCAGCCGCAGTGTCACCTCGGTGACCAGGCCCAGCGTGCCCTCGGAGCCCACCATCAGCCCGGTCAGGTCGTATCCGGCGACGCCTTTGGCGGTGCGGCGGCCGAGGCGGACGACATCGCCGCGCCCCATGACGGCCTCCAGGCCGAGGACGTAGTCCCGCGTCACGCCGTACTTCACACAGCACACCCCGCCGGCGTTGGTCGAGACGTTGCCGCCGATCGTGGACCAGGGGGCGCTCGCGGGGTCCGGTGGGTACCACAGGCCGTGGCGGGCGGCGGCCTGCCGCAACTCCTCGTTGACCACGCCCGGTTGCACCACGGCGAGGCGCTCTTCCGGATCGATGCGCACGATCGCGTTCATTGCCTCGAACGACACCACCACACAGCCCGGGACCGCGTTGGCACCGCCGGAGAGCCCGGTGCCGGCGCCGCGCCCGATGACGGGGATGCCGTGCTCGGCGCAGAAGGCGACGACGGTCGCCACTTCGGTGGTGCTGCGCGGCCGCACCACCGCGCCGGGGACGGCGAACGGGGCGCGCTCGGCCTCGTCGTGGGCGTAGGAGGACAGCACGTCCGGATCGGAAAGGAAACGGCCTGCGGGAAGGGCCCGGCCCAGCTCCAGCAATAGCGAATTCATTCCCGCACCATATTTTCCGAAGTGATGGGTGCTCAAGAGAAAACCGGGGGGTGAGTGGGGTGTACCAAAGGTCAATTGCGGTGGTCAGGCGCGGCGTGGAAGGTTCTGTGCGAGGTACTTCAAGGCAATGTGCGAATTCCGGGTGCGGGGTTCGGAATCGCCGAGGAAGGGGGATGTTCTGATGGCCGCCGTAATCTCCGGTCTGGGCGGTGCGCTGCCCGCGGATGTCGTGACCAACGACGACCTGTGCCGGACGCTCGACTCGACGCACGAATGGATCGAGACCCGTACGGGCATCAGCGAGCGGCGCATGGTCGCCAAGGGGCAGTCGACGCGGGACCTGGCCGTCGCGGCCGGCGCCCGCGCGCTGAAGTCGGCGGGGCGCGACGCCGTCGACGCGGTCGTGGTGGCGACCACCTCGGCCGACCGGCTCTGCCCGGCCGTCGCGCCCGAGGTCGCCCACGAGCTGGGCCTGGGCACGGTACCGGCCTACGACCTGACGTCCGCGTGCAGCGGATTCCTCTACGGACTCGCCTCGGCCGTCGGCCACATCGCCTCCGGTGTGGCCGACTCCGTGCTGTTCATCGGGGCCGAGGCGTTCACCACGATGGTCAACCCCGAGGACCGCGCCACCGCGCCGATCTTCGGCGACGGGGCGGGCGCGGTGGTGCTGCGCCGGGGCACCCCGGACGAGCCGGGCGCGGTGGGCCCGTTCGACCTCGGCAGCGACGGCTCCCTCGCCGATCTCCTGGCCATTCCCGCGGGCGGCTCGCGGCAGCGCTCCGCCACAGGAGGGCCGGTCGCCGGGCCGGTGCCCACCGAGGACTGGTACCTCCACATGGAGGGCCGCCCCCTGTACGTCCAGGCCGTCGAGCGCATGGCGGCCTCGTCGCGTGCCGTGCTCGACCGCGTCGGCTGGTCCGTCCGGGACGTCGACGTCTTCGCCGGGCACCAGGCCAATGTCCGCATCGTGCGGGCCGTGGCCGAGGAACTCGAACTCCCCGAAGAACGCGTCGCCGTCAACATCGGCCGGGTCGGCAACACGCTGGCCGCTTCTGTTCCGCTGCTTCTCCTCGACGCCGCGGTGAACGGCCGGCTGGTCCCGGGAAACCGGGTCCTGCTGTCCGCGTTCGGCGCCGGACTGTCGTGGGGTTCCACCGTGCTCACCTGGCCGGAACTTCGGGTGGAAGAAGTGGTCTGACCCTCGAAGGAAATTCCCGGTCAGCGCTGCGAAAAAGACAAGAAAAGTAAGAGGAGAAATTGATGAGTGCGCTTTTCGATGCCGTCGCCGATGTGATCGTCACCCGCTTCGGGCTCGACCGTGACGCCATTACCGCCGAGGCGACGTTCGACGACCTCGGCCTGGACTCGCTCTCCCAGATCGAGCTCGTGACGGCGCTGCGCAAGCGCCTCGGCGCCGACATCGACGACGAGGAGATGGCGGAGCTGTCCGCCGTCGGCGAGGTCGTCGAGGCCCTGGAGGCGAAGGGGCTGACCGTCGCATGACGGGCTTCGCGGCGGCGATCACCGGCATCGGCCTGGTGACTCCGGCCGGTGTGAGCGTGCCGGACAACTGGGAGCGCGTCGTTGCGGGCCGGCCCACCGCGGCCCACGCCCCCGGCCTGGCGGGGCTCCCCGTCCCCATGGCCTGCCAGGTCCCGGACTTCGGGACCGCGCTGAACGGGATGCGCGGGGCCCGCCAGTGGGACCGCTACACCCAGTTCGCCGTGGTGGCCGCGTACGAGGCGCTCGCCCAGGCCGGGTTCACGGCAGGGGACTGGCCCGACAGCGCACGGGTGGCCGTCGTCGTCGGGTCCGGCGCCGGCGGCACCGCCACGCTGGAGGAGCAGCACGCCGTGCTGCTCGCCGAGGGGCCCGACGACGTCTCCCCGCTGACCCTGCCGATGGGCCTGCTCAACATGGCGGCCGGCCAGGTCGCCATCGAGCTGAAGGCCAACGGCCCCTGCCTCGCCCCCTGTTCGGCCTGCGCCTCCGGGGCGTCGGCGATCGGCATGGCGCGCGACATGCTGCGTACGGGTGTCGCGGACATCGTCGTCGCGGGCGGTGCCGAGGCCCCGGTGACACCGCTGTACGCCTCGGCGTTCGCCAGGATGCGGGCCCTGTCCCGGCGCGTGGACGACCCGCAGTCCGCCTCGCGCCCCTTCGATGTGGACCGGGACGGCTTCGTACTGGGCGAGGGGGCGGGGATCTTCGTCATGGAGTCGGAGGAGCACGCCCGCAGCCGCGGGGCGCAGCCGATCGCCAAGGTCGTCGGGTACGGCGCCTCGGCGGACGCCCATCACGTCACCCAGCCCCACCCGGACGGCCTCGGCGCCAAGCTCGCGGTGCGCGCGGCGCTGAAGGACGCGGGGCTGACCGGTGCAGACGTGGCGTACGTCAACGCGCACGGCACCTCGACGCCGCGCAACGACGCCGTCGAGTCCGCCGTGATCCGGGAGGTGCTCGGCGCCGGTACCGCGGTCAGCTCGACCAAGGGCGTGACGGGACACCCGCTGGGCGCCGCCGGGGCCATCGAGGCCGCCTACGCCGCGCTCACCGTGCAGCGGGGCGTCATCCCGCCGACGGCCAACCTGACCACGCCGGACCCGGTGGTGGACGTGGACCTGGTGTACAAGGCGGCGCGGCAGGGCCCGGTGGACGTGGCCCTGAGCAATTCCTTCGGCTTCGGCGGCCAGAACACGGCGCTGCTGATCGCCGCCGCCTGACCCCGCGACAAGGACCGCCTGTCCCAGCGACAAGGACCGATGGAGAGAACACACTCGATGACCTCTGACGCATCCCACCGGGACGACCTCACCCGGCTGGTCTTCGACGGCTCGTACGAGCAGACGCACGCCGACATCAAGGAGACGCTGCTCGACCCGATCTTTGACGCGCGCGAAGGGCTGACCCTCCGGGAAGCCGGCCTGCTGGCGTACGAGCGCTCCCGCTTCCTGCACGGCAAGCTCGAACGGCCGACCGAGATCGTGCGCACGCCGCGGCGCCTGTTCGCCCTGGCCGAGTGGCCCTCGCTGCTCGACGTGTCGACCTTCTCGCTGCTGATGGTGCACTACAACCTCTGCTTCGGCACGGTCCTCGAACACGGCGCGGACCGGCCGGACGTGAAGGACTACGTCGACGAGCTGGACGGCCTGAAGTCGTTCGGGCCGTACATGGCGACCGAGCTCGGCTACGGCAACAACGTCGCGGCCCTGCGCACCGAGGCCGTCTACGACCGGGCCGACGAGAGCTTCGTCCTCAACACCCCGGACCCGCTCGCGCAGAAGTTCATGTCGTACAGCGGCTTCGGGGACATACCGAAGATCGCCGTGGTGATGGCCCGGCTGATCGCGGACGGCAAGGACCACGGGGTCTTCCCGTTCCTCGTCCGGATCAGCGACGAGCACGGCCTGTGCGAGGGCGTGCACGCAGCGGCCTGCCCCGAGAAGCCGGTGCAGGGCCTCGACAACGGCGTCACCTGGTTCGACCACGTCCGCATTCCGCGGCGCAACCTGCTCATGGGTGACATGGCCGGCTTCGACGAGGACGGCACCTTCCGCCCCGCGCCGGGCAACCAGCGCAAGCGGTTCCTGCGCGCCATGTCCCGCATCCAGCCGGGCCGCCTGTGCGTGTCGAGCTCCGCCGTCGGCGCGGGCCGGGCGAGTGTCTACATCGCCCTGCGCTACGCCGCCCAGCGGCTCACCAACGCCCCCGGCCGGCCCGACACACCGATCATCGAGTACCGCAGCCACCAGGCCGCCCTCTTCCCGGCGCTGGCGAAGGTGTACGCGATGACGTTCCTGCTCAACCACGCCAAGCGGGAGTTCCTCCGCTCGCCGCACGACATATCGGCCGACCTCAACAACCTGATCTCGATCACCAAGGCGCTGTCCACCTGGGAGATGACCGACGTCATCGCCACCTGCCGGGAGCGGTGCGGCGCCCAGGGCATCTTCAGCGCGAACCGCATCGCCGACTACGGCTCGCTGCTGCAGGGCCTGGTCACCGCGGAGGGCGACAACCAGGTACTGCTCGCCACCACCGCCGCGCAGATGCTGGCCGGGCGCGATGCCACCGACGAGCGGACCGTCCCCGCCCCCGGGGGCCGCGACCTGCTCGAACCGGGCTTCCACAGTGAGCTGTTGCACTACCGCGAGGACAGCCTGCTGCGCCAGGCGCGCACCGCGATGACGGACGGCCCCGACGACCAGACGTACTTCGACGCCTGGAACGGCAATGTGAACACCGCGCTGGACATGGCCAGGACCAAGGGCGTCCGCATCGCTCTGGAGCACTTCCGGGCCGCCGCCGACGACGCGCGGTCGGACGTGGTGCGCACAGCGCTCGGTGACCTCGCCTCGCTGTACGCCCTCACCGAGATCGACCGGCACTCGGGCTGGTACCTGGCCCGCGGTGCGATGACCGGGCAGCAGGTGAAGGAAATCCCCGCCCGGATCGACGGCCTCTGCGTCCGCCTCCTGCCCCACGCATCGATGCTGATCGACGGCTTCCAGCTCACGCCGGAGCTGCTGCGCGCGCCGATCGCCGCCGACGACTACGTGTCCGCGTTCCAGCGGCTGGCAGGCGCCGCGCCGGCCACCGCACCGGTCACCGCCGAAAGGAGCTGACCCGCATGGCGCGCCATGTGTACCGCTGCCCGCTGCGCTGGTTCGACATGGATGTCTACGGCATCGTGAACAACGTGGTCTACCTCCGTTACCTGGAGGAGGCGCGGGTGGACTTCATCTTCCGGATGGGGCCCACCGAAGGCGACGCGTTCTTCAAGGACGGGTCCGTCGTGGTCAGCCATGAGATCGCGTACAAGAATCAGCTGACGCACCGTCATGAGCCGGTGGACATCGAAATGTGGGTCAGCCGCCTGGAGTCGGCGACGGTAGCCGTCGACTACCAGGTCAAGGACGGCGACACCGTGTATGCCACCGCTTCCACGGTCATGGCGCCGTTCGACTACGAGCGCGGCCGCCCCCGCCGGCTGACCGACGAGGAGACCGCCTTCTTCGAGAAGTACCTGGAGGAGCGGGCCGCATGAGGCTGCTGAGGGTCGGCCCGGCCGGCCACGAGCGTCCCTGTGCCGTCGATGCCGACGGCATGGTGCGGGACCTGTCGAAGTGGCTGAACGACTGGACGGGCCCCCTGCTCGACCCGGAAACACTGTCCGAGACCGAACGGCGGCTCGCACGCGAGGCGGCCACCCTGCCCGCGGTCGATGTGCGGGCGGCCCGGATCGGGCCGCCCGTCAAGGCGGGCGGCCATCTGATCTCCATCGGCCTCAACTACCGTGCGCACGCGGCGGAGGCGGGGATGGAACTGCCCGCCGAGCCCATAGTGGCCAGCAAATCGCCGTGGTCGATGGCGGGCCCGTACGACGATCTGCAGCTGCCGCCGGGCGAGAGCAACACCGACTGGGAGGTCGAGCTCGCCGTGGTGATCGGCCGCCGGGCACGCTATCTGACCGACGACTGCGATCCATTGGCGTACGTGGCCGGGTACTGCACGGCCAACGACGTCTCGGAGCGGCGCTGGCTGCTGGAACGCGGCGGACAGTGGGTCAAGGGAAAGTCGTTCGACACCTTCACCCCGCTCGGCCCCCACCTGGTGACCCCGGACGAAGTGGGCGATCCGCAGAAGCTCGCGCTGACCTGCAAGGTCAACGGGCGGACCATGCAGGACGGCAACACCTCCGACATGGTCGTCCCGGTGGCCGAACTCATCAGATACCTCAGCCAGTTCATGACGCTCCAGCCGGGCGACGTCGTGCTCACCGGTTCCACGGCCGGTGTCGCCCTCGGCCGCCCCGACACGCCCTATCTGAAGTCCGGGGACATCGTCGAGGCCGAGGTCGAGGGCCTGGGGGCGCACCGTCAGCGATGCGTTCCCGCGCAGCGGACCACTGGCGCGCCGGAGCGTCCGTGATCCAGGACGTCGTGGCCGCACAGGCCAGCTGCGCGGAGACGGCCGGCGATCCGCCCGGCCTGACCCTGCACCCGGCAGAGGCGGACGCGGTACGCAACGCCCTGCCGGGCCGCCGGGCGGAGTACACCACGGGCCGGCACTGCGCGCGCCGCGCCCTGGCGGGCCTGGGGGTCACAGCCGATGCGATCTCTCGCGACCCGAAGGGCGCACCGCGCTGGCCGGCCGGCATCGTCGGGAGCATCACGCACTGCGAGGGCTACCGCGCCGCCGCCGTCGTCCGCACGACGCACGCCAGGGCGCTCGGCATCGACGCCGAACCCAACCAGCCGCTCGCAGAAGGGGTGTTGGAAGTCGTGGCGCTGCCGCAGGAGCAGGCACACCTCGCGGACCTGCGTACGCGAAGAACCGACATCCACTGGGACCGCCTGCTCTTCAGCGCCAAGGAATCCGTCTACAAGAGCTGGTACGCGCTGACGGGCACCCCGCTCTGGTTCGACGACGCCGTGCTCGACTTCGACGCCCGCAACGGGACGTTCACGGCGCGCGTCGTGCGGCCCGGCGGCCCCGGCACCACTCTGCGCGGGCGCTGGACCGAGCACAACGGCCTGCTCGCCACCGGGATCGTCATCCCCGCAGCGGGGACGGACGAGACCGCCGACGGAAGGAGGTAGCACATGACGACGTCCGCACAGGCGCCCATGGAACCCACCGACGGGCGCGGGCGCGTGGCCGAGCTGCACGCGATCCGTGAGCAGGCAGCGCGCGGTCCCAGCGACAAGGCGACCGAGGCCCAGCACGCGAAGGGCAAGCTGACGGCGCGCGAGCGCATCGCACTGCTCCTGGACGAGGGGTCCTTCAATGAGGTGGAGCCGCTGCGCCGGCACCGGGCGACCGGCTTCGGGCTGGAGAACAAGAAGCCCTACACCGATGGTGTGATCACGGGCTGGGGCACGGTGCACGGCCGGACCGTGTTCGTGTACGCGCACGACTTCCGGATCTTCGGCGGCGCGCTGGGCGAGGCCCACGCGCAGAAGATCCACAAGATCATGGACATGGCCATTCAGGCCGGTGCGCCGCTGGTGTCGCTGAACGACGGTGCCGGTGCCCGTATCCAGGAGGGCGTCTCGGCGCTCGCCGGGTACGGCGGCATCTTCCAGCGCAACACCAAGGCGAGCGGTGTCATCCCGCAGATCAGCGTGATGCTGGGCCCGTGCGCGGGCGGCGCGGCGTACTCGCCCGCGCTGACCGACTTCGTGTTCATGGTCCGGGACACCTCGCAGATGTTCATCACCGGGCCGGACGTGGTCCGTGCGGTGACCGGTGAGGAGATCACCCAGAACGGGCTGGGCGGCGCGGACGTGCACGCCGAGACCTCGGGTGTCTGCCACTTCGCGTACGACGACGAGGCCACCTGCCTCGCCGAGGTGCGGTACCTGCTGTCGCTGCTGCCGCAGAACAACCACGAGAACCCGCCGGCGGTCGCCTCCGCGGACCCGGTGGACCGCCGCTCGGACGCGCTGCTCCAGCTCGTCCCGGCGAACGGCCGGTTCCCGTACGACATGCGGGGAGTCATCGAGGAGCTGGTCGACGACGGCGAGTATCTGGAGGTCCACTCGGCCTGGGCCACCAACGTGCTGTGCGGGCTGGCCCGTCTCGGCGGGCGCTCGGTCGGCATCGTCGCCAACCAGCCGCAGCACCTCGCCGGGGTGCTCGACGCCAGAGCGAGCGAGAAAGCGGCCCGCTTCGTGCAGCTGTGCGACGCCTTCAACATCCCGTTGGTGACGCTCGTCGACGTGCCCGGTTTTCTGCCGGGCGTCGACCAGGAGCACGGTGGCATCATCCGGCACGGCGCCAAGCTGCTGTACGCGTACTGCAACGCCACCGTGCCGCGGATCTCGGTCGTGCTGCGCAAGGCGTACGGCGGTGCCTACATCGTCATGGACTCGCAGTCCATCGGCGCGGATCTGACGTATGCCTGGCCGACGAACGAGATCGCGGTGATGGGCGCGGAGGGCGCCGCCAACGTGGTCTTCCGCAAGCAGATCGCCGAGGCCGCCGACCCGGAGACCATGCGGGCCCGGATGGTCAAGGAGTACAAGGCGGAGCTGATGCACCCGTACTACGCGGCGGAGCGCGGCCTGGTCGACGACGTGATCGACCCCGCGGAGACCCGCGAGGTGCTGATCCGTTCCCTGGCGATGCTGCGCACCAAGCACGCCGACCTGCCGCCGCGCAAGCACGGCAATCCCCCGCAGTGATGGAACACGTACACCCCATGGAGTACCGCATGAGCCTGGAATTCTCGCAAGAACGTGTCGTGGGCACCCCGGACGCCGAGCGCGCCCGGGTGCTCGCCGATCCGGTCTTCGGCGAGGTGATGACCGACCACATGGTGACCATCAAATGGAGCCGGGAGCGGGGCTGGCACGACGCGCGCCTCGGCGCCTACGGGCCGCTGACGCTGGACCCGACCGCGCAGGTGTTCCACTACGGTCAGGAGATCTTCGAGGGGCTGAAGGCGTACCGGCGCGCGGACGGGTCGATCGTGTCGTTCCGGCCCGATGCCAACGCCGCCCGGCTGAACACCTCGGCGGCGCGGATGGCGATGCCCGCGCTGCCCGAGGAAGCGTTCTTGGAGGCGCTGCGGCTGCTGGTCGACGCCGATCGCGACTGGGTGCCCACCGGCGAGGGCCGGAGCCTCTATCTGCGTCCTTTCATGATCGCGACGCAGAGTTCGCTGGGCTTCTACCGCCCGTCGGACTCCTATCTCTTCGTCGTGGTCGCCGGTCCCGCCGGTGCCTACTTCAAGGGCGGTGTCGAGCCGGTCTCCGTGTGGCTGACGACCGACTACACCCGGGCCGCCGACGGCGGGACCGGGGCCGCCAAGTGCGGCGGCAACTACGCGGGCACCCTCGTCGCCCAGGAGCAGGCCGCGGAGCACGGCTGCGACCAGGTCGTCTGGCTGGACGCCAAGGAGCGGCGCTGGGTCGATGAAATGGGCACGAGCAATATGTTCTTCGTCTACGGCGACCGGCTGGTGACCCCCGAGCTGACCGGCACGCTGCTGGCCGGTATCACCCGGGACTCCGTCCTCACGCTCGCCCGGGACCTCGGGCTGGTCGCGGAGGAGGGCAGGATCAGCGTCGAGCAGTGGCGGGCGGACGCGGAGGCCGGCCGGCTGACCGAGGTCTTCTCGTGCGGCACCTCGTCCATGATCACGCCCGTCGGCCGGGCGAAGAGCGCGGACGGGGAGTGGCTGATGGGCGATGGCCGGCCCGGCGCGGTCACGATGCGGCTGCGCGCGGAACTGATGGGCATTCAGTCCGGTGAGCTGCCCGACCGGCACGGGTGGGTCCACAAAATGGCCTGAGCCGTTGTTACTTGAGCCTCTCCGACATTCTCATGACGTACCGAAAGGTCGACCGTTGAACCGCTCGATTCTCGTTTCCGGGGGCAACCGTGGCATCGGCCTGGCCGTCGCCCGTGCCTTCGCCGACGCCGGCGACAAAGTGGCCCTCACCTATCGCTCGGGGGAGCCGCCGGAGGGCTTCCTCGGCGTCCGCTGCGACATCACCGACAGCGGACAGGTCGAGCAGGCGTACAAGGAAGTGGAGCGCGAACACGGCCCCGCCCAGGTCGTCGTGGCCAATGCCGGGATCACCAAGGACGCCCTGATGGCCCGCATGTCGGAGGACGACTTCAGGTCGGTCCTGGACACCAACCTGACCGGTGCCTTCCGCCTCGTGCGGCAGGCTGTCGGTGGCATGATGCGGGCGGGCGGCGGCCGGATCGTCCTCGTTTCCTCGGTGGTGGGGCTGTACGGCGCGGCGGGTCAGGCCAACTACGCCGCTTCAAAGGCCGGCCTGGTCGGACTCGCCCGGTCCCTGGCGCGCGAACTCGGCTCGCGCGACATCACCTGCAACGTGGTCGCCCCGGGCTTCGTCGACACGGACATGACCCGGGGGCTGAGCGAGACGCAGCGCACGCGGGTACTGAATCAGGTTCCGCTGGGGCGGTACGCGCGTCCCGAGGAGGTCGCGGGGGTCGTCCGCTTCCTCGCCTCCGAGGAAGCCGCGTACCTCACGGGAGCCGTGATCCCGGTGGACGGCGGCTTGGGCATGGGCCACTGACGGTTCATCAGGTGGATCGAGAACGTCGGGTACGCCAAGTACGCCAAGTACGTCAGATGCGTCAGTAGTGGTCGGAGGCGAGCAGGGCCCGGGTGGCCGGCTCCAGCGCCTCGAAGACGTGCGGCTGGTCGGCCGGGTAGGTCACGAAGTCACCGGGGTGCAGTTCGACGGGCTCGTCGGACGGGCCGGCCAGGGCCCTGCCCGAGGAGAGCAGGACGTGTTCGACGACCCCCGGCGAGTGGGCGGCGGAGTCCCGTGACGTGCCCGGTTCGGCCTCGATGCGGTACAGGTCGCGGCGGGCTCCGGGCGGGCAGGCCGACAGCAGGGTGGCCCGGTAGTCCGCCCGTGACGAGGCGACCGTGGCGCCCTCGCCCGCCCTGATGACCTGCACGGGTGTCCGCGGCGGGTCGAGGAGCTGGGAGAACGGCAGCCCGAGGGTCGTGCACAGGGCCCACAGCGTCTCCAGGCTCGGATTCCCCCGGCCGGCCTCCAGCTGGGACAGGGTCGACTTCGCGACGCCCGCCCGGAGCGCGAGCTCGGTCAGGGACAGTCCCGCGGCCTCGCGCGCCCGGCGGAGGGCCGCCGCGATGAAGTCCAGGGGCGCCTTGGCGGCGCCGGCGTCGGGCTTCTCCCGTTGCGTCATGCGTTCGCTCCAGAAGTCGATTGTTCGCCTTGACGAACACTCATCAGGGTGTTCACTATATCGGTCATGGGTTCGTTATGGAAAACGCTGGACCGGGCGCTGCTGCGCGACGTCGCGTTGGTGTGTCTGGCCGTGGGCGTCATCGGTCTGTCGTACGGGGCGATCGCTGTGGCGTCCGGCTTCCCGTTGTGGCTCCCCGTGGTCCTCGGGCTGCTGGTGGTGGCCGCGTCGTCGGAGTTCCTGTTCATCGGGATCATCGCCGCGGGCGGCAGCCCGGTCGCCGCGGTCATCGCCGGTCTCCTGGTCAACGCCCGGCATCTGCCCTTCGGGCTGGCCGTGCCCGACGTGCTCGGGCGCGGCGCCTGGTGGTTCCTCGGCACACACCTCATGAACGACGAGACGGTCGTCTTCGCCCTGTCCCAGAAGGACACCGCCCGCGGACGCGCCGCCTACTGGGCCTGCGGCCTGGGCATTCTGGTGTGCTGGCCGATCGGGGCCGCGATCGGCGGCCTCGCCGGCACCGTCATCGAGGACACCGACGCCTTCGGCCTCGACGCGATGTTCCCGGCGATCCTGCTGGCCCTGATCCTCCCGGCGCTGCGCGGCGACCGCGAGAAGCGCCGGGCCGCCCTGGCGGGCGCCGCCCTCGCCCTCGCCACCACCCCCTTCCTGCCCGCCGGTCTTCCCGTGCTGCTCGCGCTGGCCGGGCTGGCGCTCACCGCCGTAGGAGAGAAAGCTCCGCGAAAGGCCCCGCGATGAACACGTCCGTGATGCACAGCCCCCTCGTCCTGGTCGTCTCGATCCTCGTGCTCGCCGTGGGAACGTACGGATTCCGCCTCGCCGGACCGCTGCTGCGCTCCCGTATCACCTTTCCGCCGCGCGCCGAGCGGCTGATGGAGACGGCTGCGGTCGTCCTGCTGGCTTCCCTGGTCGCGACGACCGGCCTGATGGAGGGACACGAAGCGGCCGGCGTCGCCCGGCCGGTGGGGGTGGCGGTGGCGGGCCTGCTCGCCTGGCGCAAGGCGCCGTTCGTGGTGGTGGTACTCGGCGCAGCCGTGGTCACCGCGTTGCTGCGGTTGGCCGGGATCCACTGAGGGGCAGTGGCCCGGAGGCGCCACAGGCGACGGGCGACGGCCGGAACGGCGGACCCTCGTCGAGGTGTGCGGGCCGGGTCCAGGCGAAGGCGATGATGCCGGCCTGCAGCCGGGACTCGACGCGCAGCTTCGTCAGGACCTGGGCCACATGCGCCTTCACCGTCCGTTCCGTGATGGCCAGGCGGCCCGCGATCCGTCGGTTCGACGCGCCCTCCCCGAGCGCCCGGAACACCTCCAGCTCACGCTCGGACAACGTCGAGACGCGGGCGAACACGGTGTTCCAGTCCTCGTACGGGGCGGCCGAAGCGGTGGGGGGCGGCGCGCTGCTCGGTTCTCGTCGCTGCGCCGTGACTAAGGGATGGGTGCGCATGGATGCTTTCCTAACGGTGCACCGGTGCGATGTGGGGGGTGATCGCGGCGGCCAGTGGCTTCGCCTGCTGCTCCAGGTAGAAGTGGCCGCCGGGGTAGGTCAGGAGCTCGTGGCTCCCCGTGGTGGCGGCGTTCCAGGACTTCAGCTGGAGCGGGGTGAAGATGTCGTCCGTGCCGCACACCGTGACGATGTCCGCGCGGGTGACGGTGTCGCGGTGGCGGCGCAGGAACGTGTCGGTCAGGGAGAAGTCGGCACGCAGCAGGTTCGCGGTCCACGGGCCGAGCATGGGGTGGTCGCGGATCCGCGGGTCGACGTCGCCGCCCGCCCGCCGGGCCATCGCGAAGGTCTCCTCGTCGTTCAGCAGCAGCGGCGAGCGCGGGCTGGGCAGGACGGCGTTGCTCGGTGCCGCGTTCGCCGAGGCGAACAGCGTGGTGCACCGCGCGCCGCGCGGCCGCTCGTCGAGCTCGGCGGCCAGCGCCAGGCCCAGATAGGCGCCCAGACTGTGGCCGAACACGGCGAAGTCCCCGGTGAGTTCGTCGGTACGGCGCAGCAGATCGGCGACGGCGTCCTCGACCGTGGTGACCAGGGGCTCGCGCCAGCGCCGGCCGCGGCCGGGCAGCTCCCAGACCAGCGGCGCGACGGAGGCGGGCAGGGCGTCGATCAGCTCATGGAAGATCTGCGCCGACCCGCCCGAGTGATGCAGGAGCAGCAGGGGAGTGGCGGCCATCACGCCCCTGTCCCGGCGCCCGCCGCGACCTCGGCGCCGGCCCGGCGCAGCTCGCGCACGGCGACGTCCGAGTCGCCCTTGTACGTCGTCAGCAGCATGTGCGTCCAGCGCTCCAGGCCCGCGCCGAGACACGCGGAGTAGGCGTACTCGCCCCCGGGCCCCCGGATGTCGCACCGCTCCCCGAAGAAGTTGCGGTGCAGGTTGACCGACGACACCGCCAGGTCGCCGTCGTGGACCAGCTCCTCCTTGACCTTGGACAGCCGCTGCATCATGGCCCGCGAGCCGCCCGAGTCGAAGAACGGGTCGGACGCGGGCTGCAGCCGCGCGTCGACGTCGAGCCGGGCCACCACGTCGGTCAGCCACTGCTTGCCGCGCCGCGCGAACTCCTCGGCGGACTCCTGGGTGCCGATGTGGATGACCTCGCGCATCTGGAACGTGCGCAGCCTGCGCAGGGACTCGTAGTACGACTCCGCGCGCGAGCACAGTGCGCGCGTGGTCAGCAGCACGGGCGCGTCGAGCCGGGTGCCGCTGTACGCGAAGTACGCCCCGTAGCAGGCCGCCGACGGCAGTACGAGGGAGGTCGGCCGGAGGTGCTCCTGCCGGATGTCACCGGCGGTGAACTCTTCCGAGGCCGCGGGGGCGAGGGTGGCCACCGCATGGGCGAGGTGCGGGAAGTTGGTGAAGTAGTCGATCTTCGCGAGGTTCCGTGCCTCGACCATGGCCGGCAGCCCGACGGCCTCGGCGCCCGTCGTGCGGGCCCAGTCCGACACCAGGTCGTCGACCGCGGTGAGGACGGCGATCTCGGGGCCGCGCAGCAGCGGAAGCCCGAGGGAGGAAACAGCGGTGGTCACGGTCATGGTCACTCCCCTGCCGTGAGGCTGTGGGCGAAGTGGCGGTCGACGATGGACCGCAGGGTGCGGAACGAGTCGATGTCCATGTCCTCGGACGGAATGGCAGCGCCGCGCAACTCCTCGATGAACAGCAGGAATTCGACGAACTGGAGCGAGGTCACCGTCCGCGTCTCCACGATGTCCAGGTCCTCCGGTATCTCTCCGGCCTCCGGGTTCTGCTGCTTGATCCAGTCGCTGAGGCGACGCATGACGAGTGCGTTGTCGGACACGGTGTCCTCCAAGTGGCTGTAAAGGGAGCGAAGTTGAGGGGTCAGGAGAAGATCACGGAAAGGTCCGGCGCGTGACGGAACGAGTGGCCGTGCTCCGTGTCGCTGCCGGGCACCACGGTGAGCGCGGAGAAGCGCTCGGCGAGGCGCACGCAGGTCTCGGCGAACTCAGCCTCGGCGAGGTTCGTCCCGGGGCAGGCGTGCGGGCCCGTGGCGAAGGACAGGGCACCGCGCTCCCCGCGGTCCGGGTCGAAGGTGTCGGGCCGGCGGAAGACCGCCGCGTCGCGGTTGGCGCTCGCCAGGGAGAAGAGGATCGGGTAACGGCGTTGGATGTCCGTGCCGGCCAGGGAGAAGTCCCGCTGCGCGAACCGCAGGACGGAGTGGACGGGCGGGCGCAGCCGCAGGATCTCGCGGATGACGCGTACCGCGTCGTCCTTCGTACGGCACTGCTCCAGCGCCCCCGGCTGGGCCGCGAGCCCGTGCACGATGTTGGTGATCGCGGCGATGCTGGTTTCGGTCCCGGCGAGCAGGACGAGCAGCAGCGTCGCCAGGACATCGGCGATCTCGAACGGGTCCGCGCTGTCCTGCATCGCCGCGAGGATCCCGCCGGTCATGGTGTCGCGGCCGATGGCGCCCTGGGAGACGAGGCCGCGCAGATAAGCCTCCACGACGTCCTTGGCCCGCCGCACGTCGGCCGAGGTGTCGGGCGGGTAGTCCAGGGTCCGCGCGATGGGCCGCATCTGTTCGTACAGCCAGCGCGCGTCGGCCTGCGGCAGCCCCATGAGGCCGCACATCAGCCGGTAGGGCACCACGGCGGAGATCCGTTCCACGACGGGAGTGGCCGCGCCCGGTTCGAGGGCGGCGACGGTCTCCGCCACGAGCGGCACGATCGCCGTGGGGAGGTACGAGCGGACGGCGCGTGCGCCCAGGAGCGGCGCGATGTGCTTGCGGAAGGCGCGGTGGGCCGCGCCGTCCAGGTCGAGAAGGTTCCGGCCGAAGGTGCGCCGGCTGGTGCGCAGCGGGAAGTCCGCGACCACGGCCTCGTGGGACAGCCCCGCCTTCACCGCCTCGTGTCCCACGACGACATAGCAGTTCGCCGCCGTGGAGAAGTGCACCGGTCCGGCCTCCCGCAGCGCCCGGTAGACCTGCCACGGGTCGCTCTGGAAGAGGGGCGAGTGGTAGTCGAAGCGGTCGGCGACGGGCTGCTCAGGGGGAGAAACCTGCTGAACGGATGTGGTCATCGGCTTGGTGGATTCCTCTCGTACGGGGGCGGCCGTCGGACAGGCGGGACGTTGCCGGGACGGCCTAGGCGCGGGTCGTCTCGCGCTCCGGGCCGGCCTGCCGGGGTACCGGCGGCGCCGTCCGCGGCTTGGGGTCGGGCAGGAGGAACGAGCAGGCGACGGCGACGAGCGAGGCGCCGAACACCACGATGAAGACCGGGCGCAGGCCGTGGGCGTCGGCGAGCCGGCCGAACAGCGGCGACGACAGGCCGCCCACCGACATCGCGAGGCCGAGCGTCAGACCGCTCGCGGTGCCGGGGCGCGTCGGCAAGTAGTCCTGCCCCAGGGTGACTTGGGGCGCGAACGGCAGGAACAGTGCGGTTCCGCACAGCCCGGCGCAGATCAGCAGAACGGGCAGCGAGGGGGCCCAGGTGATCCCGGCGAGCGCTACGGCGCCGAGCACATAGCCGGTGCGTACGGGCACCAGGCGCCCGAAACGGTCGGCCGCCCAGCCGCCGAGCAGGGTGCCCGCGGCGCCCGACAGGGTGAAGGTGGTGAGGGCCGCCGCGGCCTGCGCCGTGGACGCGTGCAGATCGCTCCGGGCGTACAGGGAGATCATCGCCGTCACGGTGACGTACGGGATCGACCACAGCACCATGACCGCGACCAGCCGCGCGAATGCCCGCCAGTCGTCCTTGGCGCGCGGCGCCCCCGCCGCGGCCGCCGTCGCCACCGGGCGCGCGGCGGGCCGTGACCAGTCCTTCTTGGCCAGCCACAGCGCGGCCATGGCGAGCGCGGGAGCGGCCAGGAGCCAGCTGGCGGACAGGCCGAGTCCGCCGACCACCAGCGTGACGAGCGTGGGGGCGAGGGAGGCGCCGAGCGTGCCGCCCAGGGCGAAGACGCTCATCGCCTTCTGCGACTGGCCGCCGGCCTGCCGGGCCTGGCTGGTGGCCGGCGGGTGGTAGGCGCCGATGCCGACGCCGGCCGCGGCCACACACACCCAGGTCGCCCAGTAGTTGTCCACCAGGCCGGCCGCCGCGACGCCGACGGCCGCGGTCGTGAAGCCGGCCGGCACCAGCCACGGCCGCGGCTTCCGGTCGGCCAGGACGCCGAAGAAGGGCTGCAGCACGCTGGAGATCCCGGCCACGGCCAGCGCGATTCCGGACACCGCCGCGTAGCTGTAATGACGCTGCGACATCAGGAACGGCAGCAGTGCCGGTACCGCACCCTGGTAGAGATCATTGACGGCATGGGTGCCCGCCAGGAACCCGAGTTGCCCCTTCCGCATGGGCATTGCTCTCCTTACTCCGGTCGACTGTCTGCGGCCGACCGACCTGGGTCGACTGACTTGGGCCGACTGACATGTGTCGACTGATTCCGGTCGACTGTCTTCGGTCGACTGCACGGTGTGGAAGCCGAGTTCGGCATCGGTGATCAACGGAAGCACGGGGCGTGATCATGAATCACGGTGGCGCCGTCACCCCGTTGCGGCCAGTGCGGCACCCACGAGCTTCAATGGGGGCGAATTGTCGGAGTCGGTGAACTCGGGAACGGATTCGCCCAGCAGGTGCCGGGCCACCATGTCGGCCATCCGGTACCCGGGCGCGGCAAGACCGTGGCAACGGCCGGCCACTGCCGCGCACTCGCCGACGGCCCAGATGCGCGGGTCCGCGGTGCGGCAGCGCCGGTCGACGAGAAACCCGCCCCGCTCACCCCGCGCGAGCCCCGCGGGGCCCGCGAGTCCGTCGGCGGGGATGATGCCCGCCGCGAAGACGACCAGATCGGCCTCCAGGACACGTCCGTCGCCGAGCTCGACCGACCCCACCCGGCCGTCCGGGCGGGCCGCGATACGGCTGAGGCCGGTACCGCAGTACAACCGCAGCCCCAGGCCCTCCAACTCCCTTGCCAGGCTCAGGCTTTCGGCCTCGTCGAGCTGCGCCGCCATGATGTACGGAGCACGCTCCACCACGTGGGGCCGCATGCCCAGGTTCCGCAACGCGCTCGCGGCCTCCAGGCCGAGCACACCACCGCCGACCACCACGCACGGCCGACCGGGGGCCGCGGCGGCACGGATAGCGTCGAGGTCCTCGAAGGTGCGGTAGACGAAGCAGCCGGCCGCCTCACGGCCCGGTACCGGAGGCACGAAGGGATGCGAGCCGGTAGCCAGTACCAGCGCGTCGTAGCCGACCGAGTCACCCTCCGAGGTACGCACCGTGCGCGCCGCCGGATCCACCGCTTCGCCGGAGACGCCGAGCCGGAACCCGACCATGGGATCGGCGAGCAGGTCGGCACCGGCCAGTGTCAGATCCTCCGCGCTCTTCCCGTCGAGGTACGAGGAGAGGGAGACCCGGTCGTAGGCGGGGCGGTGCTCCTTGCCCAGGACGACGATCCGCCACTGGTCCGCCAGGTCGCGGGACCGGAGCGTCGCGACCAGCCGGTGGCCGGCCATGCCATTGCCGACCACGACCAGGGTGCGGGGCGATGCCGTACGGGTCCGCCGCACCGCGGGCGCGGGTGCGGGCGGTGGAGCCGATCCGGCGAGCCGCTCGACAACGTTGCGCACGTCCGACTCGCAACCGCCGCACCCGGTGGTGGCCCGGGTGGCCGCGGCGAGGTCCGCGACGGAGCGGGCGCCGGCCTGCCACGCGGCGGCCAGCTGCCGCCGTGACACGCCGTTGCACAGGCACACCACGGCCTCGGACTGCTCGCTCGTCACCGCCCGACGGACGTCCGGGCGTGCGCACGGCGCGACGCGGACGGCGCTGAGCTTGAACTCGGGCATCCGGCTGACCGGGTCGAGAGCGCCGCCGGTCAGCAGGTTGGCCCGGCCGTCACCGGCGAAGTGGAACGGCACGAACACCGTGTCGGGGCGAATGCCGTCCGACAGACGGGCGCGCGCCCGCATGCTGCCGCGCGCGGAGGTGACCTCGGCCATCTCCCCGTCGCGCACGCCCAGCCGCCGGGCGGTGTCGGGGTGCAGCTCGACGAAGGGCTCGGGGGAGGCGTCCCGCAAGGTCTCCACCCGCCGGGTCTGCGCCCCCGACTGGTAGTGCGCGAGGACGCGGCCGGTGGTGGCCCGCAGGGGGAAATCTGCAGTGGGCCGCTCGCCGGGCGGTGCGGGGGCGACCGGCGCGAAGCGGGCCCTGCCGTCCGGGTGCGCGAAGGCGTCGAGGAACAGCCGGGGCGTGCCGGGGTGGCCGCCGTCCGGGCAGGGCCAGTGCAGTGTCTCACCGGCGTCGAGACGGTCGTACGTGATGCCGGCGTAGTCGGCGGTCCCGCCGCGCGTGGCACGGCGCAGTTCCTCGAAGACGGCGCGCGGTGCGACCGGATAGTCCCCGGCGGCTTCGCCGAGGCGTACGGCGAGGCCGCGCAGCACGTCCAGGTCGCTGCGGACTCCGCCGGGCGGGTCGAGCAGCCTGCGCCTGCGCAGGACCCGGCCGTCGAGACCGGTGAGGGTGCCCTCCTCCTCGGCCCACTGGGTGACCGGCAGCACCACATCCGCGAGCCGGGCCGTCTCGCTGGGGACGAAGTCGGCCACGACGAGCAGGTCGAGCGCCCGGAGCCGGTCACCGACGTGCGCCGCGTTCGGCGCGGAGACGAGCGGGTTGGTACCGAAGACCAGCAGGGCGCGCGGCCCGTCGGCGGTACCGAGCGAGTCGAGCAGTTCGTACGCGCTCGGGCCCGCTCCCGGCAGCCGTTCCTCGGGTACGTTCCACACCGAGGCGAGGTGCCGGCGCGCCCGCGGGTCCGTGATCGAGCGGTAGCCGGGCAGCTGGTCGGCCTTCTGCCCCATTTCGCGTCCGCCCTGGCCGTTGCCCTGCCCGGTCAGCGCGCCGAAGCCGCTGCCCTCGCGGCCCGGCAGCCCCAGGGCGAGCGCGAGGTTGATGAACGCCGAGGCCGTGTCGGTACCGTCGCGGTGCTGCTCGGCCCCGCGGCCGGTCAGGACGTAACCGCGGCGCGCCCCGGCGAGGAGCCGCACCGCCTGACGCATCGCGGCCACGGGAACCCCGGTGAGCGCGGCCACCCGCTCGGGCGTCCAGGCGTCCGACGCCGCCCGTGCCGCGTCGAAACCGCTGGTCCGCGCGCGTACGTAATCGAGGTCCGCGTGCCCCTCGTCGATCGCGAGCCGCAGCAGGCCCACGGCGAGTGGGAGGTCGGTACCGGGCGCCGGCTGCAGATGCAGCACGGCACGCCGGGCCGTCGGGGTGCGCCGGGGGTCGATCACGATCAGCTCGGGGCGTTCCAGGTGGCGCATGAGCGGGGGCATGGTCTCGGCCGGGTTGGCGCCCGCGAGCAGCACCACGTCGGCCCGTCCGAGGTCGGTCACCGGGAAGGGCAGCCCCCGGTCCACGCCGAAGGCCCGGATGATGGCGGCTGCGGCCGAGGACATGCAGAACCGGCCGTTGTAGTCGATCCGGCTCGTGCCGAGCGCGAGCCGGGCGAACTTCCCCAGCAGGTACGCCTTTTCGTTGGTGAGCCCGCCGCCGCCCAGGACGGCCACCGCGTCCGGGCCGTGCGCGTCGCGCAGCGCGCGCAGGGTCGAGGCGACCCGGTCGAGCGCCTCGTCCCAGCCCGCCGCCCGGGGACCGGCCTGCCGCGTCTCACGTATCCACGGCTGACGCAGACGGTCGGCGACGTTCAGCAGCGCCGGTGCCGTCCAGCCTTTCTGGCACAGGCCGCCTTGATTCACGGGGTGGTCGGGTTGCGGCCGTACCGTCGTCGTGCCCGCCGTGGCACCGCTCAGCAGGGTCGCGCACTGCAGCGCGCAGTACGGGCAGTGGGTCGCCACCTCGGACATGGCGGCCTCTCCCGGTGCGCGGGCTGCGGATTGCGGTACCACGGCGAACTCCTGGAGGTCGGAGCGGAAAGGGGGGCCCGGCGGGGCGGCCGGCCTCGTCGGTGGCCGCCCCGCACACGGGTCAGAAGGACAGGTCGAGCGCGGTCACGCGGTCGCGTCGGCGAGTGGGCTCGTTGTCGGGGAAGACGAAGCACCGGGTGTTCTTGAGCGTGCCGCCCTCGACGTTGGCGGTCGAGAAGATGACGACCGGCACCCGCTCACCCTTGTTGAGGAAGTCGGCCCGGAAGTCGATGATCGGGGCATCGTCGTCCCAGCGGCCCAGGAAGTCCTCGACGATCTCCTTGTCGGCGTAGATGTTGCGGATATGGTGCCCGACATAGCTGTCCGGAGCGTCCGACGCACCGACGATCGCGATGTCCTTCCAGTTGGCATGGGCGACGGTGCCGTCCTCCTCGATCAGGTGGATGGCGACCGGGCAGTGGTCGTAGTAGGCGCGCAGCAGCGGCACGGCGTCCTCGGTCACGGGCGTGTACGCCGGGTCGGGCGCGTCGACCCGGGCGATCCAGGCCGCCGCGGTGGCCGCCTCCTGAGGAGCCGGCTTCTCCGAGGGCGTGGGGTGGGTCGTGGCCGGGCGCAGCGCCCAGAAGCCGTGGACGGCCCCGTCCACCTCGCCGAAGCCCAGGTTGGCGAAACCACCGGGGAACGTGACGTTGGCGAAGGAGACGGCGCGGTTCTCGACGACGGACCGGGCCGCCCGCAGCGCCGCGTAGTCATCGACCCCGAGGACGTCGGCGAGCCGGCTGCCGGGGGCGGCGCCGTCCGCGAGCAGTTCCCTGGCCGCCTTGTTGGCCAGCACGACGCGGCCTTCGGCGTCGGTGACCACCATGCCGGGGGAGGCCCAGTTGAACAGGTCGATGAGCTGATCGGCGGAGGGGTGAGCGGACATGGGTGTCCTCATTCCGTGAGTGTGTGGGGTGAGCGGAAACAATCGCTGCGGGCCGTACAAATCCCTGCTGGATTTATGGGCGCGCGGTTATGAAGCCTTGCGGCTGTAATTGAAGATCTGTCCGGTAGGGCCGTTGGCCGGGAATTCGGCGACGTCCACGATCCAGCGGGCGACAGTGCTGACGGACTTCAGCCAGTCGGTCCGGTATCCGGAGTTCAGCATGTTCAGGAATCGTTCGTCGGCGCCGCCGACCGTCATCGCGGTGGCGACCGGGCCGGGGCGCACCTCATTGGCGACCACACCGTCGCCGGCGAACGCCACCGCGCACGTGCGCATCAGCGACGTCAGCGCCGCCTTGCTCGCCGCGTACGGCCAGCGGGTCGGATCGTGGCCGGCCGCGGTGGACGACCCGACGAAGGTCAGCGACCCGCCGCCGTGCTGACGCAGCAGCGGGGCGGCGGCCTGGACGAGGTGCAGTGCGGTGGCGACGTTCGTGGCGTACACGTCGGCGGCCGACTCCCAGTCCACCTCGGTCAGCGGGCTCGGGGCCGGGGAGAGACCGGAGTTGAGGACGACGGCGCACAGCCCGTCGCGGACCTCCAGAGGGGCGAGGTCCGTCAGAGCGGAGCGTACGGCGGCCGCGTCCCGCAGATCGACGCGGAGGTCGAAGTAGCCGTCGGCAGCGGCGAGTTCCTCGTTGCCGCGGCGGGACAGGCCGATGACCTGGTAACCGCGGCCGAGAAACTCCTCGGCGACCGCGGCCCCGATCCCCGATGACGTGCCGGAGACCACGACGCTCTTCATACGATCCGGCCTCCCACGCTCAGCGCCGTGATCCGGGCGAGCAGCAGCATGACGCCGGGCCACTCGGCCGGGGTGAGACCGAGCGTGCCCGGTGAGGTGTACCGCGCGTCGAGGCGGCCCGACGCACCGTCAGCGCCCTCGATCGTGAAGCGGCAGACCGGGTCGGCGTCGGCAGCGGGGGCGTCCGATGTCGCGCGCAGCACGACGCCGTCGAATTCCAGGCACACGTCCGCGCTGAAGTGGCGGCGGATCAGCTCGAACGACGTCTCCAGGCGCCGGGCCCGCTCCGGCTCCTCGGAGACCCGCTGGAGCAGCGTGCTCGCCGTCTCCAGGACCCGGGTGAGCCGGCGCTTGCCCTGCACGTATTCGAGGACGACCGATGCCTGCTCTGTGGGGATGCTGCTGGTACTCATCTCCGTGCCGCCCCGCCGCTCAGTCGAACCGCAGTGCCGACGGCACCAGCGAACCGGGGACGAGGTCGAGGCGTCCGGGCGCGGACAGCTCGTACAGGACCGCTCCCTCGTCACCGACCTGGGTGAGGGTGTGCCGCCGGCCCGCCGGGATGAACGCCACGTCGCCGGACTGCAGTTCGTACTCCGTGCCGTCCGCGCCGAAATGCACCGCGCCCGAAACGACGACCACCCACTGCTCGTTCTCGTGCCAGTGCGGAGTGGTGTCCGGGCGTCCCGGCTGATCGGCGACGACGCGCATGCACGACATCTTGCTGCCCATCGTGAGACGCCTCGACATCTTCGTCTCATCCATCGGCAGTTCGTCACAGCCGGCCCAGTCGATTTTCACGTGCTGTCGCCCTTCTCGGGTTTCTGCGGGACGACAGGAACGCTAAGTGAATCGGACCGGCCGGGCGTGAAGTGCCCAGGAGATCCCGCAACTTACAGTAGAAAGATGCAAGTTGACGGAGTATGCGGGGCGGCGTTGCGTGCGGCGGTCGCTTCCAGGAAGGTGTCATATCTCGGAAGGTGTGCCGCGCCCGGTATCACTTCGCGGAAGGTGTCACTTCGAGAAGCAGGTGCTCCACCGCGTCCTCGCCCTCCCGCACCGTTCGCGACTCGCGCAGCCGGAGGTCGCGGCCGCACTCCGCGGCGAGGCGCCGCAGCAGGCCGGTGTCGCCGCGGTTGGTGAAGTGCAGCAGGACGCGGCCGCCGGGCGTGGTCCAGCGCACCGCCTGCTCCAGGAATCGCTGGTGCGCGGCGTACCCGGGATCCACGAACGCCTGCTCGCAGACATTGCGGTAGGCGTAGTCCTCGGGCGCCAGCACGTAGTTGGAGCTCCAGAAGATCACGTCGAACCGCTCGCCGGGCGGCAGTGAATCGAACAGGTCGCTGTGCGCGACGCGCATCCGGTCGCCCACTCCGTGCCGGGCGACATTGAGCTCGGTGTTCCGGACCGCATGCAGATTGATGTCGGTCCCGACCACTCGCTCGTAACCATCCAGCGCGGCCACGACGGACACCACCCCGGTGCCGCAGCCGATCTCCAGCATGCTGCCCCGGCTCCCCGCCGTGCGGGGACGGGCCGACGGGGACAGACCGAGGAAGTCCAGGGCGACGCCGGTGCTGGGGCTGTGGATCGGCGCGAAGACGTCGTCGAGCAGATCCCAGGAGAGGCCGGCGAGGTCGAAGACGCGCGGCCGGTCGGGCCGCGTCCGTGATGCCTCGCAGCGTGCAAGTGAACGTTTATGGCTTTGAATCTGCGAATGGCTCTCGCCCACAGGGGCGCTGGACGGCTGGTGGACGACGTTCGTCCGGTTCACGGAAACCTCCGGAGTGAGGGGCGGACACCGGCTGTGTCCGCCGGCCAGGTCACGATCTCGTCTTCCGGTACGCCGCAGTAGGGGCTCCGGCAACTGCTCATCGCCCCTGGACGGTGGTCACGACACCGATTCGATCGCATTACGGCTCCATATATTCACCTGGTGAGACGAGAAGTGGATCAGAGCGCGCCAGCTCTTTAGGCTCTTCCTACGAAGACCAACGGGCCGGCGAGGACCAACGCCGCCAGAAGGAGAGGTCGGGGTGCGCAGGGGGGAGTCGGCTGTGGGGGATGCCGTTACATATCTGGAGCTGCTGGCGAGTGAGGCTCCGCCCGTGGCCTTCCGTGAGCCGGTCGCGGACGCAAAGGCAGGCGGTATCGACGGCTCGGACCTGGAGCGGTTGATACGGGCGGAGCGGCTCGCGTACGACGTGTGCGGCCTGTTCGAGCACCGCAGACGGCGCGCCGCGAGCCTCTCGGCACTGCTCGACACCGCACGCGACCTCCTCGGCGCGGACGACGTGGCCACCGTGCTGGGCATCGTCACCCGCAGGGCGCGCACGCTGCTGAACCTCGACATGGCCTATGTCGCACTGCACGATCCGGAGCTGGGCGCGGACGTGGTGCGCGCCGTCGACGGACACGTCTCGGGGCTGACACCGAGTTTCCGGGTGCCGGGCGACGGCGGCCTCGGCGTCGCGGCCCAGCGGTGGATCGCCCCGTTCAGTACCCCGGACTATCTGGCCGACCCCGGCATACAGCATTCGCCGGAGATCGACGAGGTGGTCCGCATCGAGGGGCTGCGCGCGGTGGTCGCGGTACCGCTGAGCGCCCCTGACGGTTCCCACCTGGGCGTTCTCTATGCGGCGGCCCGCGAGGTGCGGCACTTCGAAACCGAAGAGATCGCCCTGATGGGAGAGCTCGGCCAGCTGGTCTCGCCCGCGGTCGCGGCCAGCCTGGACCGGCAGCGGATGCGGGACAAGGCGGAGCGGCTCGCCTCGGACGTGCGTCGCGCCGAGGAGGAGCGGGAAGGTGTCTGGCGGCTGCGGGACAGCCAGCACGCCTTGATGGAACTGATCCTCAGCGGGGCGAGTGTGGACAGGTTCCTGACCGTTGCGGGCCAGCTGCTCGATGCGGAGGTGAGCTTCGAGGAGGGCAACGGCGGCACTCCGCCCGATGGCAAGCAGGACACCGGCGCCGAGGTGGTCGGCGGGCGCTGGGTCTGTGCCGTGCGGGGAGCTGTCGACTACGGCCGGCTGACGGTGGGCCGTGCGCAGCCCCTGAGCGATGTGGACACCGCCCTCCTCCGCAGCTGTGCGCAGGCGTTGGCAGTCCTCCTGCAGAGCCGGGCCACCGGCATTTCACAGCAGGACGACTTCCTGGAAGTACTGCTCGCCGCCCAGCCGGGCACCAAGCAGCTCGCGGAGCAGCGTGCCCGGAGCCTCGGGTTCGACCTGCGGAGCCGGCACGTCCTGGTGGCGGCCCGTCCGGAGGGCGGCCTGTCCGACCGGATCCGTACCTGGGCTTCGGTGTACGCGCGGGAGGCGGGCGGGCTGCGAAGCTACCGCGCGGACCATGTGGTCCTCCTGCTGCCGGGCGAGGACCCGTCCGCCCTGGCCAGGGCCGTGGCGGATTCCTGCGCCGCCGCCACCGGGCAGCTCGTCACCGCGGGTGCGGCGGGACCGGGCACGGAGCCCGAGGCGGCGCCCGGCCTGTACAAGCAAGCCGCGCGCTGCCTCCACGCCGTCACGGTTCTTGGCGTCGCGGGCGGCGTTGCGTCGCCGCGGGACCTGGGATTCCTCGAACTGCTGCTGGCCGATGAACACGACATGGAGGGGTTCATCGGGGCGGTCATCGGCCCTCTCCTGGAGTACGACGAGAGGCGTTCCGCGGACCTGGCCCCGACGCTCGAGGCTTACTACGCCGCCAACGGCAGCCCGACCCGAGCCGGGGAGCAGCTCTTCGTGCACGCCAACACCGTCGCAAGGCGCCTGGAGCGGGTCACCGACCTCCTCGGGCCCCGCTGGCAGGACGGTGTGGGGGCGCTGGAGGTCCAGCTGGCGTTGCGTATGCACCGGGTACGCGCACGTCTGCGGGCGACGGACGGCAACCGCCAGGAGTGAGGTCCGGTTCACCCCGTGAGAATCCGTGGCTGCTGTGCGGCGGGAGACGGCACACGGTGCTGAGCCGACCGCTCCGGAGGGGCCTCGTGTGCGGTCAGTACGTGCACTGCGTGGGTCACCGACACCATCGTCATGTGCCGGTGCCAGCCGGTGAACGAACGGCCGCTGTAGTCGCGCAGCCCGGCACCGTCGGCCCCACTGGTCCGGCCGGCCGCACCGTCGAGGAGTGTGGTCAGGGACAGCAGGTCGGCGGCCGAGCCCGGAAGGTCGGTGAGCCAGCAGCGACGGGGCCGGGCCTCCGGTTCGTCCCACTCGGCGAGCAGTGTCAGTGGCTCCGGCTCGGCACCGGCTCCCGGGAGAGGGGCTCCGGGCAGCCGCACCCGCACCATGGCAGCGGTACGCCACGGTGCGGAGAGGTCCACGGGGCGTCGCATCTGCCGTATGCGCCAGAGGAGTTGATGTACCGGTACGCGGTCGGCACCGTGCCGGGAGCGCGTTGCCGGGACCACCGTGAGGGCATCGCTGATCTGCGCGAGCCACGGCAGCCGGGCCCGGGCGAAGCGGCCGAGGAGCGCGGCCACCGGCAGGTGGCGGGCGTCGATGACGAGCGGACGGGTGGACCCGAAGAGGCCGTCGACCAGGTCCGTGAGCGCCGACGACAGCGCCGGCAGCCCGGGATTCAGGTCGCGTACGTAGCGCTCCGGGATGTCGACCTGTCTTCTGCGCTGCGGATCCTGCAGCCACTCGTCGGGCAGTTCCAGATGCCAGTCCACCGGTGTGGCGAGCGTACCCGTGGTGTGCCACAGGCCGTAGGCGAACTGGCCATTGATGGTCTGCCCGAGCTCGGGCACGAAGCGCGTGTGCACACCGGCCGACCCGTTGCCCGTCTTGGACAGCACCAGAGGGTGCGCCACGTAGGCGGTTGCGGGGGCATGCCGTTCCACTGCCGTGGCCAGGGCGGCGCGGACGGGCTCCCAGTCCCAGCGCGCCTTTGCGATGAAGTGTTGGAAGCGCTGTTCGGCCGGTGGGTCCGACAAGCGCAATGCGATGTTGCGGGCCGTTTTCCGGCCGGGCGTAGTCGCCATCCCTCGCAGGAGCTGCTCAGCGGTTCTGCGCTGGTCACTCCGGGGCAGAGAGGCGAACACTTCGGAGCTCACTTCCGTGAGCAGGTCTTTCGCGTCGTGCATTCGAGTGATCATGAGGATCGTCGCACTTCCGTTCTTCGGTGATGACGGCCCTCAGGGCCGGACGACAGCTTTCCTCGACGCGCGTCCTGCCAGAAGGTGCCTTGGCTCGCGAGTTCGCCGGAAGTGCGGTGAGCCGGATGACGAACTGCCGCATGTCCGTCTCGGCACCGCGCGGGAAGTCGGCGTGAACATGGTGACCGACACACTGGAAGGAGTCCGCATTGTGGACCTGTGAAATTGCGCTGCACGAAGCGTTGTTAGCATCCCGGGATGTCGACAGTCCTCACTGCAACGGGAATTGAACAAGCCGCCCGGCGTATCGATTCGGTGGTACGCCGCACCGCGCTCGACGAGAATCAGCGGCTGTCCGCCCTGCTGGGAAGTCGGACGCTGCTGAAGCGGGAGGACCAGCAGGTCTGTCGTTCCTACAAGGTGCGTGGCGCCTTCAATCTCATGGCGTCGCTCCCGGACGATGAGCGACAGCGTGGCGTTGTGTGCGCGAGTGCCGGCAATCACGGCCAGGGAGTGGCCTTCGCCTGCAGCAGGCTCGGAATTCGCGGCAGGGTGTTCGTGCCGTCCACCACTCCGAAGCAGAAGCGGGAACGCATCGCGGCGTTCGGCGGCGACGCCGTGGAACTTGTCGTCGTCGGCAGTACCTATGACGAGGCAAGCGCCGCGGCCCACTGGGAGAGCGAGCGCGACGGTGCCGTGTACGTGCATCCGTTCGACGATGTACGGACGATGGAGGGGCAGGGCACGGTCGCCCGGGAGATCCTGGAGCAGGCGGACAGTCCGGTCGACACCCTGCTGGTGCCCGTCGGCGGGGGCGGCCTGATCAGCGGCATTGCCACGTGGGTGCGCGAGCACTCCCCGCGTACGCGCATCATCGGCGCCGAGCCGGCCGGTGCCGCCAGCATGACGGCGGCTCTGAAGCACGGCGCACCGGTGGCGCTCGACCGGCTCGACTCGTTCGTCGACGGAGCGGCGGTGGGCAAGGTCGGCGAACAGTCGTTCGCCGTGGCCGAACAACTGGTGGACGACGTGGTCGCCGTCCCCGAGGGTGCGGTGTGCACCGAGATGCTCGACCTCTACCAGACCGACGGAATCATCGCCGAGCCCGCCGGAGCGCTGGCGAGCGCGGCGGCCCGGCAGCTCGGGCCCACGGCGGGCACCACGGTGTGTGTGGTCTCCGGGGGAAACAATGACGTCAGCCGCTACTCCGAGGTGGTCGAGCGGTCCCTCGTGCATGTGGGGCTGCGGCACTACTTCCTCGTGACGTTTCCCCAGCAGCCGGGGGCGTTGCGGCACTTCCTCGACGGTGTACTCGACAAGGGCGAGGACATCGTTGCGTTCGAGTACGTGAAGAAGAGCAACCGGGAGACGGGGCCGGCCCTCGTGGGCATTGAACTCGAAGACGCCCAGGACCTCGACAGCCTGTTGCGGCGCATGGCGGACAGCCCGCTGTCCATTGAGCGCATCTCGCCGGGGTCGCCGCTGTTCTCCTTCCTTCTGTAGTTCTGCGGTGCCACGATTCACGGCACGACGAAACTCCGGTGGGACAAGGCGACTTGAGGCATCGCCCGCCCCACCGGAGCTTCGGTTCTCCTACTGAACGGTTACCAGCTGCCGGCGCCGCCCACCAGCTTGCGGATCCCCGGCAGCGCCGCGTCGAGCACCGTCGGGAACCACGCCGAGAACGTGGCGTTCTCCCGCAGCGCCGCCAGCTCCTCCGCCGTCACGAACGCGGTCTCCCCGACCTCCTCGGCGTCGGGCCGCGGCGCCTGCGAGACCAGCCCCACGAACAGGTGGTTGTACTCCTGCTCCACCAGCCCGGACGCCGGGTCGGGGTGGTTGTAGCGCACCGTTCCCGCCTCCTGGAGCAGCGCGGGGGCAATGCCCAGCTCCTCCCCAGTGCGGCGGGCCGCCGCCACGAAGGGGGGCTCGCCCGGGTAGGGGTGACCGCAGCAGGTGTTCGACCACACGCCGGGGGAGTGGTACTTGCCCAGCGCCCTGCGCTGCAACAGCATCCGCCCGCCTGCGTCGAAGAGGAACACCGAGAACGCCCGGTGCAGTTGCCCCGGAGACTGGTGCGCCGACAGCTTCTCCGCGGTGCCGATCGTAGTGCCCTGCTCGTCTACCAGCTCGAGCATGATGGCGGCCGGCGCTTCGGTCGGCGAGGAGTGGGAAGGGCTGGTCGGCATGAGCTTCCTTTGCGTGGTGAGAGCCGGACGGAATTACGCGGACTGTTCGTCCGGCGAGTTCGCCAGGTGCATGGCGTTCACAATGGCGGGCTGCCAGTGGTAGAACGGCTCCAGCTTGTAGTAATTCCCGCGTGCCGACAGCGTGGTCGCGTAAATGCACTTGCGGTCGGCGCCGGCGAACGGAACCCCGGCCGCGAACTTCGTAATGGTCGGCCCCAGGTCGGTCGGCACGAGCTCGGGCTCCGGGACGAGCACGGGGAAGCACGCACGGTCGATCTTCGACGATTCCCAGGAGAACGTGAAGTACACCGCGAAAGCCTTCGAGCACAGCTCCAGCTCGTACTCGCTCGGCTCGGGAATTCCGAGTTCGCGGGTCAGCTCGCGGACCCGCTCCGGCGCAAAGGTGCCGTCCGGCAGGCCGTCGAAGTAAATGTTGAGGGTGTGGGAGGTGTAGTCGACCGCGAACAGGCTGGCCGAGTGCAGCCCGTAGCGCGCCAGCAGGTCGAGATTGTCCGCAACGGCGCGCGGCATCGACTCCAGCTTCGACAGCTCATCGAGCGGCTGCGGCCGGCTGCTCGGGAAGAAGCACCAGATCTTCTGGAAGCCGGCGGCAATTTCGAAATCCCCGCCGGTGCCCTCGATCGGGAACCGCTCCTTGACGTCCTGGAAAAGCCGGTCCGCGGGGTGGTCGCCGCGCGCCAGCAGCCCCTTGGACACCGCGGTCTCATAGGGGTCCAGGTCACCGGTGTACTTGATGTACCGGTAACCCATCAGCTGTTCGCGACGCGCGCCGGTGGCAATGCGGAGGGCCACCGAGGCGTTGGTGAACGCCGGCTCGAACGCGGCCAGCGCGCCCTTGACCTTGTCGGACTCCAGCGGCAGGTCCAGCAGCTTCGCGGACTGCTCAATGGCGGAATAGACGTCGTCGATTTTTACGGTGTTCGTCATGGTGTCTTCTCCTGGGCTCAGCGGTCAGCGGCACCCGGCTGCGGGCGGTGGTGGCGCAGCGGGGTGAATTGCGTGATGTCGTAGTCGTGGCGCAGGCGCTCGATCGCCTCGGGATCCGGCGGCCCGGGCGCGGCGAAGATCTCCGCCAGCTTTTCGAAGTAGACCTCGTGCTGGGGCGACGGGCTCACGGTGAAGAGCACCCGCGCCGGTGCGTCGGTGCGATTCGCGAACCCGTGCGGGCAGCCCGTCGGGACGAAAGCGATGCTGCCCGCAGTGGCCCGCGCCGGGCGGTCTCCGGCGGCGGACTTCCAGTCCGTCCAGCCCTCCGAGGTGTAGCGCTCCGGTTCGAAGGCGAAGATGTCCAGTTCGCCTTCGAGCACGCAGAACATTTCCTGGGAGTGGTGGTGCTTGTGCGCGCCGACATCAAATCCTGGCGGCACGACGACTTCGAACACCGACGCACTCGAGCCGTCCGCGCCCGTCACCTTGAAGGTGATTTCCTGCGCCGGCGTGATGATTTTCCGCCCGCCGCCGGGCCCAACGACAATGCCGTTCACTGGGTAACCTCATTCGCTTTTTTGGTCTGGCCGGCCGTGTCCATTCCTGCTAGACCCAGGTGCCGAGCGTCATCTCCGCGGTGATGCCCGGGCCGAAGCCCGCCAGCAGACCCTTGTGCCCGGGGGCCGCGCTGTCCTCGTCGAACAGCCGGCGCAGCGCGTCGAGCACGACGGCGCTGGCGATGTTCCCGTACTCGGTCAGCGTCGCCGAGCTGTGCCGGAAGGCGGTGCGGTCGACTTCGAGGTACTTGGCGAGGTCGTCCAGGATGCGCGGGCCGCCGGCGTGGATGACGTAGAAGTCGAGGTCACCCGCGTCCCAGCCGTGGGTCTCGCCGAGCTCGCGCAGCACCGGGGCGAGCGGCTCCATCGTCCCCGGGACGCGGCGGTCGAGCTGGAAGTGGAAGCCGGTGTCGCGGACGGCGTAGGAGATCCAGTCCTCGGTGTTCGGGATGAGGTACGAGGCGTTGCGCTCCAGCTGCACGCCGCGGACGCCGGTGGCGCCGCGGCCGCGCATCACGGCGGCCGCGACCGCGTCACCGAACAGCCCGTCGGACAGCAGCGAGCCGATGTCATCGGCGTCGGGCTGGTAGCACAGGGAGCACAGCTCGCAGGAGACGATCAGCACATTGCTGTCGGGGTGGGCCGCGCAGAAATCGTGGGCGCGGTTGATCGCCGCGCCGCCCGCCGCGCAGCCCAGCTGCGCGATCGGCAGCTGCCGGGTGTCGTAGCGGAATCCCATGTGGTTGATCAGCCATGCGGTCAGCGAGGGCATCATGAATCCGGTGCACGACACGTAGATGATCGCGTCAATGTCCTTGGCATTCAGCCGCGCGTTCGCCAGGGCTTCTTCGATGACTTCCGGGCAGCGCTTCTTCGATTCCAGCTCGTAGATGCGGTTGCGTTCCTCGAAGCCCGGGTGGTTGAGGGTTTCCTCGATGGGCTGGACCAGGTGCCGCTTCTGCACCCCGGTGTTCTGTATCAGCCGGAGTGCGAGCGGCAGCTGCGGCTTTCCCGCATGCGCCTCCCTGGCGAACTCCAGGGTCTGTTCCATGGTGATGATGTTTTCCGGAACGGCGACCGCAGGTCGACACAAAATAGCCAATTCAATTCCCCCTTTGTCATGCCCCAACAACACCAGTGAGCCGATGCGCGGATGCGGGCTGCTCCTGAGTGGCAGCCGGCGGCGAGGCGTTCGGCGATGCGCTCGCCGAACCGTCGGCGAGGCGCCCGCTCATGCTGTCGATGCGCACGGCTTCGGGCGCGGTGACTCACAGCGTGAACGGGAGTGCATTGGGGCCGCAGCACGTTGGCTTTGCCCTCAACTGGCCCGCCTACTATTCGACATCGGGGGACCGGTGTCAACGGGATTGATCTTGAAAGCCGCGGCTGACGCGCCGGTCATGTGTCGCATACCGGACATAAGGGCAGGCGAAACCGCAGGCTGCTGGGCCTGCAACAAGGCTGTTCAGGCGCTCAGTACGAACTCCCCCGCGTGTGCCGCTTGTTGGATCGCCTAGTGGTCGACAGGCGTCCTGTTGTCGTTCGTCCGGACCGGTGTGTAGACGACCACATGCACGTCGGGGTGGTCGGCAGGGGCCAGGCGATGGTGCTCGAAGTGCTGCACTCCCGCGATCGGGTGGTCGAAGACACGCATCCGGGAGGTGAAGCCCTCGATGTGGTGGTCCTGCCAGGCCGCACGGAACGCCTCGTTGGCCCCGAGCAGGCGCTGGATGGCGGGGGAGCCGGCGAGGTCACCGAGCCGGGGCCCGGCCTCCGCCCGGAACTCGGCGAGGAACCGACGGCTCGTCACTTCCCAGTCCGGCAGCAGGTCACGGACGTAGGGATCGGTGAACACCATCCACAACAGGTTGCGTTCCTCCGGGGCGACGGTGGCCACGTTCGGATACAGCTCGAGGTACGCGGCGTTCCAGCCGGTGACCGTCCAGTCGGGGGCGATGGCGTACGCGGGGAATCCGACGAGCGCGTCGAGTAACCGCTGCACGTGGGCGGGCGCGGTGTGGCCCGCCGGCCCGGCGGGCTGGGTGAGGGGGGCGTATCCGGCCAGGGTCAGCACGTAGACGTGCTCGGCGGGGGTCAGGCGCAGCGTGCGGGCGAGGGCGTCCAGGACGTGCCGGGAGGGCTGGATGTCACGGCCCTGCTCCAGCCAGGTGTACCAAGTGACGCTGACCTGGGAGAGCGTGGCGACTTCCTCGCGGCGCAGACCGCCACGACGGCGCGGACCGGCCGGGGGCAGGCCGACTTCTGTCGGATTGAGCCGTGCACGCCTGGCGCGCAGGAAGTCGCCCAGTTCCTTCCGCCGGTCTTCTGCTGTTCCCATGGACGCAGGATAAGTGCTGGTAGTGGGAGTAATAGCAGTCGGGGCGTCTTCTCGGTGCGCCCGTGCGCCACGAAGATCGGCGCATGCCAGAGTTGAGATCCCGCACCGTCACCCATGGCCGCAACATGGCCGGGGCACGCGCCCTGATGCGTGCCTCCGGTGTGCCCAGTGCGGACATCGGTGTGAAGCCGGTGATCGCGGTGGCCAACAGCTTCACCGAGTTCGTCCCCGGTCACACTCATCTGCAGCCGGTGGGCCGGATCGTCAGTGAGGCCATCGGCGCGGCGGGCGGCATCGCGCGGGAGTTCAACACCATTGCGATCGACGACGGCATCGCCATGGGCCACTCGGGGATGCTGTACTCGCTCCCCTCCAGGGAGTTGATCGCCGACTCCATCGAGTACATGGTCCAGGCGCACCGCGCGGACGCCCTGGTCTGCGTCTCCAACTGCGACAAAATCACACCGGGGATGCTGCTGGCCGCACTGCGGCTGAACATCCCCACGGTGTTCGTCTCGGGCGGCCCCATGGAGGGCGGCCGGGCAGTGCTGTCCGACGGCACGGTCCGCACGGGCCTGACCCTCGTCACCACCATGTCCGAGGCGGTCAACCCCGACGTCTCCGATGCCGACATGGCGTCCATCGAGGAGTCGGCCTGCCCGACCTGCGGCTCGTGCGCCGGGATGTTCACGGCCAACTCAATGAACTGCCTGGTCGAGGCCCTCGGGCTGGCCCTGCCCGGCAACGGCACCACGCTGGCCACCCACACCGCACGCAGAGCCCTGTACGAGCAGGCCGGGCGGACCGTTGTGGAACTGACCGAGCGGTACTACGGCAAGGGCGACGCCGGCGTGCTGCCCCGGGCGATCGCCTCCCGGGCGGCGTTCGACAACGCGATGGCGTTGGATCTGGCGATGGGCGGCTCCACCAACACCGTGCTGCACTTGCTCGCCGCCGCCCACGAGGCCCAGTTGGACTACAACCTGTCCGACATCGAGGCGCGTTCGCGCGAGGTGCCGTGCCTGTGCAAGGTGGCCCCGAGCAGCGAGTACCTGATGGAGGACGTCCACCGGGCCGGTGGCATTCCCGCCCTCCTGGGTGAGCTGCACCGCGCCGGGCTGCTGCGTGAAGACGTGAAGGCAGTGCACGCCGACTCGCTCACCGAGTGGCTGTCCGGCTGGGACGTCCGCGCCCCCGCGCCCTCCCCGGAGGCGGTCGACCTCTACCACGCCGCGCCGGGCGGTGCCCGTTCCGCGTCCGCCTTCTCCCAGTCGGCCCGTTGGGAATCGCTGGACCTGGACGCGGCCGAGGGCTGCATCCGCGACAGCGCTCACGCGTACTCGCCCGACGGCGGGCTGGCCGTGCTGCGGGGCAACCTCGCTCCGGACGGGGCGGTGGTCAAGTCCGCCGGCGTCCCCGACGGCATGACCGTATTCACCGGCAAGGCCGTGGTCACCGACTCGCAGGAAGAGGCGGTGGAAGCAATCCTGTCCGGGCGGGTGGAGCCGGGCAGTGTGCTGGTCATCCGCTACGAGGGTCCGCGCGGCGGCCCGGGCATGCAGGAAATGCTGTATCCGACGGCGTACCTCAAGGGCCGGGGCCTCGCCCACTCCGTGGCAGTGGTCACCGACGGCCGTTTCTCCGGCGGCAGTTCGGGCCTGTCCGTCGGCCATGTCTCGCCCGAAGCCGCCGCCGGAGGTCCACTCGCCCTCGTCACCGATGGCGACCTGATCACCGTCGACATCCCGGCCCGCACCCTCGAACTCCAGCTGCCGGAAGCCGAGTTCGCCGCCCGGCGCGCTGAACGCGACAGCTCGGGTTACCGCCCACGCCGCGCCGAACGGCCCGTTTCCACGGCCCTGCGCGCCTATGCTGCGCTGGCCCAGTCCGCCGACACGGGCGCGGTGCGGGCCCTGCCCACCGACTGACTTTCCCCGCCTGCCGTGCGCACGCCGCCATACCTTAGGGGCCGAGCCCAGCCCCGTACGCACGGAAACCCGCAAGGAGACAACCCCCATGATCCTGGTCACCGGTGCCACCGGAAACGTCGGCCGCAACCTCGTGCGCGAACTGCTCGACGCAGGAGAGAAGGTACGGGCTCTCACCCGCGACCCCGCCACCTGCAATCTGCCCGACGGCGTTGAGGCCGTCGCCGGAGACCTCACCCGCCCGGAAACGCTGGCCAGCGCGCTGCAGGGCGTGGACCGCGCATTCCTTTTCCCCGTCCACGGTGCCCTCGACGCTTTCCTCGCCGCCGCCAAGACGGCCGGTACGCAACACATCGTGCTGCTCTCCTCGGACTCCGTCACCTTCCCCGAGCCCGGCTGGATCGGCGAGCAGCACCTCGCCTGCGAACAGGCCGTCGCCGACTCCGGGATGTCCTGGACCTTCGTCCGCCCCACCGTCTTCATGGCCAACGACCTCGGCTGGGCCCACCAGCTCAGGCACGACGGAACGGTACGCGGCGCGTACGGCGGTGGCGCCATGGCACCGGTGGACGAGCGCGACATCGCCGCGGTCGCCGCCCACGCCCTGCTCGCTCCGGACCCCGGCAAGACGTACGAACTCACCGGCCCGCAGGCGCTCAGCCAGATCGACCGGGTCCGCATCATCGGGGAGACGCTCGGTCTCCCGGCCCGCTTCGAGGAGGTATCCCGCGAGGACGTCCGCCAACGGCTGATCAACCACATGCCGCCCCCGGCCGTCGACTTCCTCCTGGACCAGCTCGCCGCCTCCCGGACTACGCCGACCCCCGTACTCCCCACCATCGAGCAGGTCACCGGCCGCCCTGCCCACACCTACGCCGAATGGGTCGCCCACCACACCGCGGACTTCGCCGGCGGCCGGCAGATCGAGCCGCGCGTCCACTCGTCCTGAAGGCCGGTCGTCCTGAAGGTCGGCCGGCAGCGGCGGCCGTTGTGCAGTGCGCCGTGGCCGGGCCGCGGCGGATGGTCGACCTGCTGCCCGGGCCCACACGTCAGCTCGAACGTCGTCGGATCGAATGTCAGCTCGCGCGATAGAGCGAGGTGAGCAGCTCGATCACGGCCTGGGTGGCGGGGTGCGGATCATCGCGCCACCAGGCGATCCGCACCGCGATCGGCTCGGCGTCGCGCACCGGCCGGTAGACGACACCGGGCCGTGGGTACTGGTTGGCGGTGGATTCCGCCGTCATGCCCACGCAGCGGCCCGTGGAAATCGCATTGAGCCAGTCGTCGACATCGCGGGTGTCCTCGGTCGCCGGACGGGCGCCGGGTGGCCACAGCTCCGTCGTCGTGGTGCCCGTCCGCCGGTCGATCAGCAGCGTACGCCCGCTGATGTCGGCGAGCCTGACCGAGCGGCGCCGGGCCAGTGGGTCGTCGGAGGCCATGACACACAGGCGCCGTTCCAGTCCCACGATGGCGGAGTCGAAACGGGTGTCATTGAGCGGTATGCGTACTACGGAAAGATCGCAGGCGCCGTCCGCCAGCCCGGCGGTGGCGGAGTTGACGCGCACGAGCTGCAGTTCCGTCTCGGGGTGCGTGTCACCCCAGCGGCGCTGAAAGGCCAGCGTATGGCGGCCGACTGCCGACCACGCGTAACCGATCCGCAAGCGTGTGTGCCCCGACGCGGCCTCCCGGACCAGATCCTCCACCTCACCGAGCACCCGCCGGGCATGCGACACCACGCGCAGCCCGGTCCCCGTCGGAGTCACCTCACGCGAGGTACGCCGCAGCAACCGCGCCCCGAGCGAGCGCTCGAGGGAGGCCAGGGTGCGGGACACAGCTGCCTGGGAGACGCCGAGCGCGATGGCGGCATCGGTGAAACTGCCCTCGTCGACAATCGCGACAAGACACCGCAACTGCCGCAGCTCCACACCGTCCATACCCCAACTGTATGGGCAAAACCGCAGATGCTTTCTGCGCAAGCGGGCCGATCTCGGGTTGCGGGAGCGGTCCGACCTGCAGAAATGGATCACCCGTGACCCCGCCCTCATCGAACCAGGCCTCCTCATCCTGACCGAGGAGTACGACAAGTGGGCGACCTCGGCCGGAGGCAAGGTCCGCGACCGGCTGGATTTGCTGGCCCTCGACTCGGACGGGCATCTCGTCGTCATCGAGCTCAAGCGCGACGCCGCGCCGGACGATGTGCATCTGCAGGCGGTCACCTATGCCGCCATGGTGTCCCGGCTCATCCTGGTGTCCCGGACGTTTCCACGGCAGGTGACATCGTCGGCCGTGTGGCTGAACGAGATGGGTATCGATGTGAAGCTCGTCCAGTTCCAGCTCTGGGACACCGGAGCGAGCCATGTGATTACAGCGTCGGTGCTCTACCCGGTGCCTGGCCTGGAGGAGTTCACGGTCGCTCCGGCCCGCGCGCTCCACCGGCACCAGGTACTGGGTGGATGACCAGGGCCGGGACCTGGCCGAACTCGCTGAGCTCCCCGCCGAAGGCGGTACCGGCATCGACGCAGACGCAGACTCAGGCGCGGACTCAGGCGCAGACGCAGACTCAGGCGCCGGCCGAGTCACGGTGGCTGCGGATCCCGCCCCCTGAGCACGCGCGGCGATCAAGTGCGGGCGGCGATCCAGGACAGCACCTTGCTCTTGATCCCGGGGGCGTTGAGGATGGCGCCGCCGTGGGCGTTGCCGGGGATGGTTTCGACGGTGACGCCGTTTGCGGGCATGTCGTGGTCGACTTCTTCGGCGCGTTCGAGGTCGGTGGAGTGGGTGACGGGGATGAAGTCGTCTTCGGAGTGCAGGAGGTACATGGGGGCGTCGTTGGCACCGGAGGCGCGGTTTTTGACGACGGTGTCCTTCCAAGTGCCCCAGCAGCTGGGGTGCATGGAAGTGTCGGTGTCTGTGGAGTCCGGGTAGCAGCGCGTCAGGACGGCAGCGTTGTCGCGGACCTTGCGTTCGTTGGCGGTGCTGGTGTCGTGGTTGCCGTCTTTCCAGGCGCGGTAGGGAGAGTTGACGGGGGAGAGGCCGACGACGCCCTTGACGCGGTCGGCACCGGAACCGTAGGTCGCCACCGCCGTGCCGATCTGGCCGCCTGCGGATGAGCCGAGGATGACGATGCGGTTCGGGTCGAGGTCGAAGCGGGCGGCGTTGGATTTGATCCAGGTGAGGGCGGAGAGGGCGTCGTTGCGCTGGGCGGGCCAGGGGGCGTCGAAGTTGAGTCGGTAGTCGACGGAGAAGGTGGCGTAACCGGCGTCGGCGAAGGTGCGGGACCAGGTGGCCCAGCCGGCGTCCTCGTACCAGTAACCGCCGTGGAGGATGACGATGCCCGGCTGTGTGCCGCTGGTGGGGTTCCAGTAGGCGTCCAGCTTCTGGCGGGTGTGCGAGCCGTAGGAGTAGGTGGCCTCGCTGCGGGAGGCCGCTGCCTCAGCGTCTGCCGGCTGCGCGGCCGCTCGGGCTCTGCCGGCGTTCGTGGCCTGGCTGCTGCTCGTATCGATCGTCAGGAGTGCTGCGACGAGTGCGGTACAGAACGCTAAATACTTCATATGACGACGCACGGAAAGTTGCCCTTCACCCAGTGAGCAGGCACCCGTGAATCTGGGCGCACACGCTCGTGGAAGCGAGCAGCGCGAACAGAGCGTGGGGGGCGCTCGAACGCCTGCCTTATTCGAGCGAAGCGAGCGGAACTATAGCCAGGCGAAGAAGCGGTATGTCAATACTCAGAGGGCGGTATGTGCGACTTCTGGTCTCTTCTCCTGGGAGAGAATGACTTCTCCGCACTTCACTCGATAAAGACCGTGTTCACTCCGGCCGCGAGCTGCTCCTGGGCTCGGCTGCCTGGGTTAGGGACTGGGTGGCGGCCAGGCTCGTGAGGAGCTTGAGGCGGTCTTCGGAGGCGGTGCCGGGCTCGGCGGTGTAGAGGGTCAGGTCGTGCACTGCCCGTTGGGACACGGGCAGGTCCAGGGACCGGTAGGTCAGCTCCAGGTGGCCGACCTCGGGGTGCTGCAACCGCTTGATTCCGCCGTGGTGGATGCGGACGTCGTGCGCGGCCCACATCGTGCGGAACTCGGCGCTGAGCGTGGACAGTTCACCGATGAGCTCACGCAGCGCCCGGTCGTGGGGCTCGCGCCCGGCCTCGGCGCGCAGCAGCGCGACGGTGGCTTTCGCGCCGTCCTCCCAGTCGACGAAGAAGTGCTGGGAGCCGGGGTCGAGGAAGTGGTAGCGGGCGAAGTTGGCACGCCCGTTCTTGTCCACGGTGTCACTGTCGAACATCGGCGCGTGCAGGGACCGGGCCAGCGCGTTACTGGCGACGACGTCCAAGCGGCCGTTGCGTACGAATGCGGCGGACATCGTCACGGAGTCGAGCAGCCACTGGACGGAGGGCGGGACCTCGATGTCCTTGCGGCGAGAAGGCGTGCGGTGGGCGGGCCGGGCCGCTCGGGCCAGGTCGAACAGGTAAGTCCGCTCGTCCTCGTCCAGTCGCAGTGCCTCGGCGACCGCGGCGAGCACGTCCTCGGAGACGCCGCTGATGTGGCCCTTCTCCAGACGTGTGTACCACTCGGTGCTCACTCCGGCGAGTACGGCGACCTCCTCGCGCCGCAGCCCCGGGACCCGGCGCCGGCCGCTGGTGGGCAGTCCGACCTGCTCCGGGGTGATCTTGGCCCGCCGGCTGGCGAGGAAATCGCGGATGTCGGTGCGGTTGTCCGCGCGGTGGTCCATCTGATCCACGGTAGCCACTGACCGCCGAGTAGGGAGGTTGAGGTTGTCCCCCCCCATAAGCCCGACCTGTTGCGCGCGCGACAAAGCCGGTTTCGTGGGATCGACAGCTTGATCACCACCCCCTGTGGAAGGAAGCAATGAGTACGCGAGGCGGCGTCCTGCGCCCCCCTGGCGACGTGCGCATCGAAGAGAGCGAGCGTCCGGCCACCCGGCTTCCGTTCGTGATCCATGTACTGGCCCTGGGTACGTTCCTGATGGGCACGACCGAGTTCGTGGTGGCGGGCCTGCTGTCGGAGATGGCGGGCGACCTGGAGGTGAGCGTCGCCCGGGCGGGACTGTTGATCACGGTCTTCGCGGTCGGGATGATCATCGGCGCGCCGCTGATGGCGATGCTGACGCTGCGGCTGCCCCGGCGGCTGACGCTCATGCTCGCCCTGGCCGTCTTCGCGGCCGGACACATCGTCGTCGCGCTCGGCTCCAGCTTCGCGCTGCTGCTGGCAGCACGATTCCTGACCGCGCTGGCGACCGGAGCGTTCTGGGCGGTGGCCAATGTGGTGGCCGCCCGTATCGCCGGGCCCGCCGCCGGCTCCCGCGCACTGGGCCTGGTGGGGGCCGGGGGCATGCTCGCCAATGTTGTCGGTGTGCCGCTCGGCGCGTTCGCCGGACAGTTCATGGGCTGGCGGGGACCGTTCTGGGCACTCGCGGCCCTGGGCGTGGCGGCCGTGGGGCTCATCGCCCGTTACGTCCCGCACGACAGCCCCGACCCCCAGGCGATCTCCATCCGGTCCGAGCTGTCGGCGCTGCGCTCCGGCCGCCTCTGGCTGGCGCTGGCGGCATGCGCGACCACGACCGGCGGTGTGCTGTCGGCGTACTCCTACATCTCGCCGCTGCTGACCGACCGGGCCGGCATCGCTGCCGGCCTGGTGCCGCTGGTACTCGTGGGCTTCGGCATCGGCGCCCTGGCGGGCTCGATCATCGGGGGCCGTATCGGGGACGCCCGCCCGCACGCGACGACCATCGTGGCGGCTGCCGCGTCCACGATGATCCTGATGGCTGTCCGGCTGCTCTCCGGCCATGCGGCGCCCACGGTCGCGCTGGTCGCCCTGCTGGGGCTCTTCGGGCTCGGTGCCAACCCGGTACTGATCGCGCTGGCCGTCCGTTTCGCGGGGCGGGCGCCCACCCTGGGGTCCGCCCTGACCGTCTCGGCGTTCAATTTCGGCACCGCGATCGGATCGTGGATCGCCGGCCTGGCCCTCGACTCCGGTCTCGGGGCGACCGGCCCCGTTGTGATCGGCGTCGGCATCGCCGTACTGACCCTGATCCCCACGGTCGCCATCGCCGTCATCCAACGCCGCCGCTCCACGACGGCCGTCGTCCAGGGCACCGCGCAAGGCACCGCGGATGCCGACGCCACCCACGCCGCAGGCGTGTGACCCGAATGGCGGCACGGACCGGCCCCCGACCCGCCGACAAGCCTCACACGAGCACCTGAAACCAGGCACCTGAAACCAGCCACCTGACACCAGCGCCCCGAAGCGGGCCCCAGAACAACCACCCCGAACCAGCACCCCCACCAAGTACC
>NZ_NHSG01000385.1:0-13038 GCF_020024005.1 Streptomyces purpurogeneiscleroticus | reverse complement strand
CACCGATCCCTGCGCCCTCCTGCCCGTACTGCGGATATAGCGCCGCCGCGCGCACCGGTCCGTCCGCCGGACCGGCTGTCGCGCCCCGGCCGCACCACCTCCGTATCCGCATCCGTACGTCAGGAGCACACCCATGTCCGCAACCGCTTCACCGGGCCGCCGCCTCGCGGCCGTCGGCGCGATCCTCGCCCTCATCGTCGGCCTCGTCGCCCTCGGCGTCGCCGTCGGCACGGCCGTCGAGGACAGCGGCAGCAGCAAGGCCGCCGAGCCCGGACCCGCCGCGTCCGTCGAGACCGAGGACCCCGGTGGCCGCCAGGAGATGTACGACGACCTCGCGAAGCAGACCTCGCGCCGGGAGAAGGGCGACGCGCTGGCCGTCGGCCGCGCCGACGCGCCGGTCGTACTCGTCGAGTACGCCGACTACCAGTGCGGCTTCTGCGGCCGCTTCACCCGCGAGACCCAGCCCGAACTGATCGAGAAGTACGTGGACAAGGGCGTCCTGCGCATCGAATTCCGCAACTTCACCATCTACGGCGAGGACTCCGAGCGGGCGGCGCGCGCGTCCTGGGCCGCCGGGCAGCAGGGCAAGTTCTGGGAGCTGCACGACGCGCTGTACGCCAAGAGCCGCAAGGGCCCCGCGCTCGCCGAGGACAAGCTCGTCGAGCTGGCGCGCGACAGCGGCGTCGAGGACATCGACCGCTTCCGGCGTGACATGAAGAGCAACGAGGCGAAGAAGGCGCTGGACCGGGACCAGCAGGAGGGCTATCAGCTCGGCGTGCAGTCCACGCCCTCCTTCCTGGTCAACGGCGCGCCGATCGCCGGCGCCCAGCCCACCGCCACCTTCACCCAGGCCATCGACGAGGCCGCCGGCCGGGCGGACAAGGACGGGGGCGGCAAGTGACCGACATCGGCTACCTCGCCGCCTTCCTGGGCGGCGTCCTCGCCCTGGTCAGCCCGTGCAGCGCGCTGCTGCTGCCGGCCTTCTTCGCGTACTCGCTCGGCACGCCCGGCCGGCTGCTGGCCCGTACCGGCGTGTTCTACCTGGGCCTGGCGGTCACGCTGGTGCCGCTCGGCGCCGCCAGCACCGCCGCCAGCCGGCTCTTCAACGGCCACCGCGACGTGCTCATCGCCGTCGGCGGCTGGGTGGTGATCGCGATGGGCGTGCTGCAGATCCTGGGGCTGGGCTTCGCGTCCCGCCGCGCACAGTCCGCCGCCGCCCGGATCACCCCGCGCTCGGCCGTCTCGACCTTCCTCCTGGGCTGCGTCTACGGCCTCGCGGGCTTCTGCGCCGGGCCGATCCTGGGCGCCGTGCTGACGGTCACGGCGGTCAGCGGCTCGCCCGTGTACGGCGCGTCGATGCTCGCGGTGTACGCGCTGGGGATGGCGCTGCCGCTGTTCGTTCTGGCGCTGCTCTGGGACCGTTTCCAGCTCGGGCGGCGCGGCTGGCTGCGCGGCCGGGAATTCACCGTCGGGCCACTGCGCCTGCACACCACGTCGCTGATCTCCGGGCTGTTCTTCATCGGCATCGGAATTCTTTTCCTGGCGTTCAACGGCACGAGTGCGCTGCCCGGAATTCTGGATACCGAATCGGAATTCCGGCTTGAGGAATGGGTGTCCGGAATCGGCGCCGCCGTGCCGGATTCCGTACTGATCGCGGCGGCCGCGCTCGTGGCCGCCGCGGTGCTCGGCCGGATCGCGCTGCGTCCGGAAAAGAAGACGAAGGACTGATCCCACCCATGGGGGACGGGTAGGGCCATTCGGCTCATATCCGGGGCGGTGGCCGGTGACCTTCCGTGGCGTACGCGGGATGGCGCCGGCCGCCCACTACGTTGCCGAGCCATGGACGCCCTCCTCTTCGCCGGTCTCTTCGCCACGCTGCTGTGCATCGTGGGCCAGCGGAGCCGGGTGGTGGTGGTCGCGGTGTGGTCGGCGATGTTCGCCGCCGTCGTGTGGCTGATGGCGCATCACGTCCCGGAAATTCTCGCGCTCGGTCTCGCGCAGTGAACCGCGCCGCGCCCCGCCGGCCCTTTCCCGCCGGCGGACCGGAAACGACTGGACCGGAGTTTTCTTTGTCATGAGTGCACTGCTGACCGGGCGCATGACGACGCCGATGAGTACGCCGGCGATTCCCGCACTCGACCCCGGGCCGCCGGGAATCATCGCCCGCGCGCAGTACTGGTTCGCCTGCCTTTTCGTGACCGGCTGGACCGCCGTCCTGTGTGCCGGGCTGTATCTGCAGTTCGTCCACGGGGCAGCGCCGTGCCCGCTCTGCGTCGTGCAGCGGATGTTCATGGTGCTGGCCCTGCTGGGCGCCGCGCACATCGTCCGGCAGGGGCTGCGCGGCGCGGTGCCGCGCCGGGACTACCTCATGGGGTGGGGGCTCGCGCTCGTCGGCTGCACGGCCGGTTCGCTGGCGGCGGGGTGGCAGGCGCTGCCGTACTTGCTGGCCGGCGGCCGGGCGCACGGCGGCGGGGGCGAGGGCGGCGCGGCGTACGGCAGCGGTGCGTACGGCGCCGGTGCGTACGGCGACGTGGTCCAGGGGCTGCCGGCCGGCGTCTGGGCATGGCTGTTCTTCCAGGCGTCCGTGCTCGCGATCGGCGCCGTGCTGGTCACCTCGCACCTCACCACGGCGCGCCGGATCCCTACACAGGGCCTGCACCGCGCGGCGGGGCAGGCCGCGCTGTTCCTCGCCGGAATGGCCATCGCGGTGAGCGCCGTGGCCGTCTTCCTCCAGGCGGGACTGCACGCCTTCCTGCCCGTCGCCCCCAGCCGCTACCAGCTCCTGTACGACCTGGGGCTGAATGATTGAGGCCATCGGCGAATGAGGCATCAGCCATCAGTCGAGCAACCCCTGTGGCGAGCAACCAGGTCCGCGAAAGCGGCGGCGGTTCAGCCGCAAAGGCTGCGCAGTGGCGGGTGCGGGTGGGCGTCGGCCCGGCGCCGGCGGTCGTTGCACAGCAGGCACTTGCCGTATCCCGGTGGCAGCGGGTCCTCCGGGTCGCCGTACAGCGGGTCGACCGCGCCGTGCGGGTGCGCGGCGCAGCCGGTCGGGCTGCCGCCCGGTCCGGTGTCGGCGCCGAGCGATCCGGCGGCGGTCAGGGCGCGCCGCAGGACGCCGACCAGCTGGTCGGCGTCCTGTCGGCTGGGGGCCTTTTCCAGGCCCGAGGCGAGGTCGGCGGCGAGTGTGAGCGCGGTCTGGAGTTCGCGCAGGTCTGCGTGACTCATGCTGTGGAGCGTAGGCGCACCCACTGACAGTTGATCTTCCGATCGCACTTGGTGGCATCCCATGGGCCGATGCATGCCCGTCGGTGGCCACGATTCACCGTCGCGTGGCGGAAGACCCCCTAGCGGGGGCATGACATTTCCGTGCCGGGCGCCCGCTGTCCGGGGCGCCGCTGAAGTCCGGCCCGCGCCGTCTCAGGGCGCGATCGGCAGTTCGCGCTTGTGGGCCGTGAGGCGGTAGCGGCGCACGATCGTCTCGAACGTCTGCTCGCTGACCGGCTTGCCCTCCAGGAAGTCGTCGATGTCGTCGTACGTGACGCCGAGCGCGTCCTCGTCCGCCTTGCCCGGGTCCAGCGTCTCCAGGTCGGCGGTCGGGGTCTTCCAGACCAGCTCGGCGGGGGCGCCGAGGGCCTCGGCCACCGCGCGCACCCGGCGCTTGGTCAGGCCGGTCAGCGGCACCAGGTCGGCGGCGCCGTCACCGAACTTGGTGAAGAAGCCGGACACCGCCTCGGCGGCGTGGTCCGTGCCCACGACCAGGCCCTCCTGCGCGCCGGCCACGGCGTACTGCGCGATCATGCGCTGCCGGGCCTTGATGTTGCCCTGCACGAAGTCCTGGTGGTGGGCGTCGCGGAAGACCGCCCCGCCCGCCAGGACGGCCGCCAGTGCCGCGTCGCTGGCCGGCTTCACGTCCACGGTGAGCAGCTGGTCGGCCTTGATGAAGGAGAGCGCGAGTTGCGCGTCGTGCTCGTCGGCCTGGACGCCGTAGGGCAGCCGCATGGCGTAGAACGTCGCGTCGTGCCCCGCCTCCCGCGCCCGCTCCACCGCGAGCTGGCAGAGCCGGCCCGCGGTGGTGGAGTCCACGCCGCCGCTGATGCCGAGCACCAGGGAGCGCAGCCCCGTGCCGGTCAGCCGCTCGGTGAGGAAGGCCACCCGGCGCTCGATCTCCTCGTGCGCGTCGAAGGACGCGGACACCTGGAGATCCCGGGCGATCTCCTGCTGCAGGCTCATGGACGCCGGGTCGGTCACGGTGGCTCCTCGTGGTCTCGCTGTGCCACCGGGGCCCGCGGTGAGGCGGGCGGCACCGGCACACAGACGCGTACGTACGAGGAAACTCTATTCTTCGTTGGCCCACGTCTTGAGAGCGGCCTTGCTGGAGAACTGACCGACGTTCTTGTCGATGGGGTTGTCGGTGTACTGGTGGAAGCGCCACTTGGCCTTGATCCGCGGGCGGCCCGCGGAGACGTAGTCCGCTATCCACAGGCCGTCCCCGGCGTAGGACGTGGTGTCGTGGTTGAGCCAGAAGTCGCGGTTGCAGTACAGGAGCACCTGATGGCGGTGCGGGCGCAGCGCCTTCACCTCGCGGATGAACTGGTCCTTCTGTGCGTTGCTCGCGTACGTCCCGGCGCTGGTGCGCTCCCAGTCGACGATCAGGATGTCGCCCAGTCTCGACGCGCACTTGTCGACGAAGTACCGAGCCTGCGCCGCGATGTTCCCCGGCCAGAGGAAATGGTAGAAGCCGACCACGCAGCCGGCCTCACGGGCCCGCGCCGCCTGGGAGTTCTGGTGCGGATTGATATAGGAGCGGCCCTCGGTCGCCTTGATGAAGACGAAGTCCAGGCCCTTGGTGGAGTACGTGGGCTGGTACGAGCTGACATCGACGCCGTGCAGCATTGCAATCCTCCCGCAACCGTGCGATTACCAAGCGTCACTGCGGTCCATCCTGGAGATGCCCGCTGACGCCAGGTCTCAAAGGTGGAGTTGCCCTCCGACCGTGCTTCGTCGCTCCCCTCGACGTCCCCCGTGCACGACGGCTGTGCACGCTGCGTGACAAGCGCCGTCGATAACCAAACGCCGTCCGGCGTACGGAAGTTCCCCGTGAGTCATACGGATACGGGGTATGCCCCCGGGGCGCAAGGGAAAAACAACAACGGGCCCGAACCCGGGGAGGGTGCGGACCCGTTGAGGGGTAGAGAGGTCAGGCCGGGGGGCGGGGCGCGTAGCGCGCCACCAGCAGGCCCAGCGTTGCCAGTGCGATCAGCATCACGAGAATCACGAACGGGCGCCTGCCCCGAACTCCCCAGCGCATTCCGTGACCTGAGTCACACATGTGACTGGTGGGGTGTGCGCCGGTCACCGGCCGGACCGCTCAGCACTCGATGATGTTCACCGCCAGCCCGCCGCGGGCCGTCTCCTTGTACTTCACGCTCATGTCGGCGCCGGTGTCCTTCATGGTCTTGATGACCTTGTCGAGGGAGACGTGGTGCCGTCCGTCGCCGCGCAGCGCCATGCGGGCCGCGGTGACCGCCTTCGCCGAGGCCATGCCGTTCCGCTCGATGCACGGGATCTGCACCAGGCCGCCGACCGGGTCGCAGGTCAGGCCGAGGTTGTGCTCCATGCCGATCTCCGCGGCGTTCTCCACCTGCTCCGGGGAGCCGCCCAGCACCTCCGCCAGGCCGCCGGCCGCCATCGAGCAGGCCGAGCCGACCTCGCCCTGGCAGCCGACCTCGGCGCCGGAGATGGAGGCGTTCTCCTTGAAGAGCATGCCGATGGCGCCCGCGGCGAGGAGGAAGCGGACCACGCCGTCCTCGTCGGCGCCGGGCACGAAGTTCATGTAGTAGTGCAGTACGGCGGGGATGATGCCGGCCGCGCCGTTGGTGGGCGCGGTCACGACCCGGCCGCCGGCCGCGTTCTCCTCGTTGACGGCCATCGCGTAGAGCGTGACCCACTCCATGGCGTGGGCCAGGGGGTCGCCCTCGGAGCGCAGCGCGCGGGCCGCGTTCGCCGCCCGGCGGCGCACCTTCAGGCCGCCCGGCAGGATGCCCTCGCGGGACAGGCCGCGGTTCACGCAGCCCTGCATGACCTGCCAGATCTCCAGCAGCCCGGCGCGGATCTCCTCCTCGGTGCGCCACGCCTTCTCGTTCTCCAGCATCAGCGCGGAGATCGACAGGCCGGTGTCCTGGGCGAGCCGCAGCAGCTCGTCGCCGGTGCGGAAGGGGTACTTCAGCACGGTGTCGTCGAGCACGATGCGGTCGGCGCCGACCGCGTCCTCGTCCACCACGAAGCCGCCGCCGACCGAGTAGTACGTCTTCTCCAGCAGCGGGGCGCCGTGCTCGTCGTACGCGAAGAGGGTCATGCCGTTGGCGTGGTACGGCAGCGAGCGGCGGCGGTGCAGGATCAGCTCGGTGGACTCGTCGAAGTCGATCTCGTGCACATCGCCTATTTCGGCGTCCAGCAGCCGCAGTCGCTTGGTGGTGCGGATGCGCTCCACCATCTCGTCGGCCTTCTCGACGTCGACGGTGCGCGGCGAGTGGCCCTCCAGCCCCAGCAGTACGGCCTTGGGGGTGCCGTGGCCGTGCCCGGTGGCGCCGAGCGAGCCGAACAGCTCGGCCCGTACGGACGTGGTCTGCGCGAGGAGGCCGTCCTTCTTGAGGCGGCCCACGAACATCCGTGCCGCGCGCATCGGGCCGACCGTATGGGAGGAGGACGGGCCGATGCCGATGGAGAAAAGGTCGAAGACGGAGATGGCCACGGTGGCGGACTCCTTTGTCTGCTCAGGGTGGGCGAGTGGGCGGGAGGCGTGCCGTGGCACGCTCCGCGGGAGCAGGCCGTGAACGGCGTAGGTGGGACGTTTCTTCGCCGACTGTCGAGCCTAACGCGACAGAAGGGGCCTACCGGGCGGTCACCGGACATCCTGTGGCGAGGCGCACATGGCGCACACGTCACAGTGCGTATGAGGGCGCACACGCCACGGGCCCGGGGACAGGATGCCCCGGGCCCGTGAAGCCCGTACGACCGCCAGGTGTCTTACTTGCCCAGCTCGGGGTAGAGCGGGTGCTTGTCGGCGAGCGCGGTGACGCGGGCCTTGAGGGCGGCCGCGTCGTACTCCGGCATCAGCGCCAGCGCGATGATGTCGGCGACCTCGCGGAAGTCCTCGGTGGTGAAGCCGCGGGTGGCCAGCGCCGGGGTGCCGATCCGCAGGCCCGAGGTGACCATCGGGGGCCGCGGGTCGTTCGGGACGGCGTTGCGGTTGACCGTGATGCCGACCTCGTGGAGGCGGTCCTCGGCCTGCTGGCCGTCCAGCTCGGACTCGCGCAGGTCGACCAGGACGAGGTGCACGTCCGTGCCGCCGGACAGCACGTTGACGCCGGCCGCACGCGCGTCCGGGGAGGTCAGACGCTCGGCGAGGAGCCGGGCGCCCTCGACGGTGCGCTGCTGGCGCTCCTTGAAGTCCTCCGAGGCGGCGACCTTGAAGGAGACCGCCTTGGCCGCGATCACGTGCTCCAGGGGGCCGCCCTGGAAGCCCGGGAAGACCGAGGAGTTCAGCTTCTTGGCGAAGTCCTTCTTGGCGAGGATGATGCCGCCGCGCGGACCGCCGAGCGTCTTGTGCGTGGTGGAGGTCACGATGTCGGCGTGCTCGACCGGGTTCGGGTGCAGACCCGCGGCGACCAGGCCCGCGAAGTGCGCCATGTCGACCCACAGATAGGCACCGACCTCGTCGGCGATGCGCCGGAAGGCGGCGAAGTCCAGCTGGCGCGGGTAGGCCGACCAGCCGGCGATGATCACCTTGGGGCGGTGCTCCTTGGCGAGCTGCTCGACCTCGGCCATGTCGACCAGGCCGTTGCCGTCGACGTGGTAGGGAACCACGTTGAACTGCTTGCCGGAGAAGTTCAGGCGCATGCCGTGGGTGAGGTGCCCGCCGTGCGCGAGGTCCAGGCCGAGGATGGTGTCGCCCGGCTTGGCCATGGCGAACAGGGCTGCCTGGTTCGCGGAGGCGCCCGAGTGCGGCTGCACGTTGGCGTACTCGGCGCCGAACAGCTCCTTGACCCGGTCGATCGCGATCTGCTCGGTGACGTCGACGTGCTCGCAGCCGCCGTAGTAGCGGCGGCCGGGGTAGCCCTCGGCGTACTTGTTGGTGAGGACCGAGCCCTGCGCCTCCATGACGGCGACCGGAGCGAAGTTCTCCGACGCGATCATCTCGAGGGTGGACTGCTGACGGTGGAGTTCGGCGTCGACAGCGGCGGCGACGTCGGGGTCGAGCTCATGGAGGGAGCTGTTCAGAAGCGACATGAGTCTTCCTGGGTGGGAGCCTCCGAGGGGCTTGTGACCCCTCGGCACGGCGGGCGGGCGTAGGTCAGCCGGCGGTGAAAGCGGTGTACTCGTCAGCGGAGAGCAGGTCCTCCGGCTCGCCGCTCAGCTTCACCTTGAACAGCCAGCCGCCCTCGAAGGGGGCGGAATTCACCAGCGACGGGTCGGCCACGACGTCCTCGTTGATCTCGGTGACCTCACCGTCGACCGGGGAGTAGAGATCGCTGACGGACTTGGTCGACTCCAGCTCGCCGCAGGACTCACCCGCGGTGACGGTGTCGCCGACCTCGGGGAGCTGGGCGTAGACGACATCGCCGAGCGCGTTGGCCGCGTGCTCGGTGATGCCGACCGTCGAGACGCCGTCCTCGGCGGCCGACAGCCACTCGTGCTCCTTGCTGTACCGGAGCTGCTGGGGGTTGCTCATGGTTCGATTCTCCTGGATGCGCGGGAATGATCGTGCAGAGGGTCTTGACAGGTGAGACGCGAACGCGTCACTTCTACCGTCCGCAGGGACGGGCCGTGGCGGGTTGCGCCACGCCGGGCGGCTACTTCTCGCGCTTGTAGAAGGGCAGCGCGACGACCTCGTAGGGCTCGTGCTTGCCGCGGATGTCCACGGCGACGCCCTTCGTGCCCGGCTCGGCGTGCGCCGCGTCCACGTACGCCATCGCGACCGGCTTGCCGAGGGTGGGGGAGGGGGCGCCGGAGGTGACGGTGCCGATGGCGGTGCCCTCCGCGTCCACGACCGGGTAGCCCGCGCGCGGCACGCGGCGGCCCTCGGCGATCAGCCCGACCAGCTTGCGCGGCGGGTTCTGCGCGGCGCGCTCGGCGGCCGCGGCCAGCGCCTCGCGGCCCACGAAGCGGCCCTCGTTCCCGGGCTTCTCGAACTTCACGACCCGGCCCAGGCCCGCGTCGAACGGCGTCAGGGAGGTGGACAGCTCGTTCCCGTACAGCGGCATGCCCGCCTCCAGGCGCAGCGTGTCGCGGCAGGACAGGCCGCAGGGGACCAGGCCCGCGCCCTTGCCCGCCTCGGTCAGCGCCTCCCAGAGCGCGACCGCGTCGGCGGGCCGGACGAACAGCTCGAAGCCGTCCTCGCCGGTGTAGCCGGTCCGCGCGATCAGCGCCTCGACGCCCGCGACGGTGCCGGGCAGGCCCGCGTAGTACTTCAGGCCGTCCAGGTCGGCGTCGGTCAGGCTCTTCAGGATGCCGGCGGACTCGGGACCCTGGACGGCGAGCAGCGCGTACGCGTCGCGGTCGTCCCGCACGGCGGCGTCGAAGCCGGCCTGTCGCTGGATGAGCGCGTCCAGCACGGTCTGCGCGTTGGAGGCGTTGGCGACGACCATGTACTCCCGGTCGGCCAGCCGGTAGACGATCAGGTCGTCCAGGATGCCGCCGTCCTCCTGGCAGATCATCGTGTACCGGGCGCGGCCCGGCTTCACCGAGCCGATGTTGCCGACCAGCGCGTAGTCGAGGAGGTCGGCCGCCTGCGGGCCGGTGACGGTGATCTCGCCCATGTGGGAGAGGTCGAAGAGGCCGGCGCGGGTGCGGACGGCGACGTGCTCGTCGCGCTCGCTGCCGTAACGCAGCGGCATGTCCCAGCCGGCGAAGTCGGTCATGGTCGCGCCGAGCGCGCGATGCGTGGCATCGAGCGCGGTACGACGGGGTTCACTCATGGCAGCGGGCTCCCGGGGTGGACGACAGGGACGTATCGGACGTCTCCCCATCTGTCATCGGAACCTGAGAGGTTCACCGAAAGCCCCCATCGGGGCTTCGGCTTGCACCTTGGGTGGGGCCGCACCCGGGCGGCCCGCTTTTCAGATCTGCCTCGTCCGCGCAGTACAGGGGCCTGAGAGATTCAAGGGAGTACTTGCTCCTTCGGCGCCCCGCCGTGGCCTGGCGGGAACTCTCCCGCGCGGATTCAAGCGGCCGGTATGCAGTTGAGCGCCGGTGTGCGGTCACGGTGCACGGTGGCGCGCACATCATTGCACGGGAGCGCCGGATAGAGGAGTCCCGGCCCGCACACCCGGGGCATCCGGCCCGTACACCCGGAGTACCCGTCCCGCACACCCGCCGTACGTCGCACGACCTGTCCCGCGCTTGATGCTCATTACCTTTTCTTGACACTCTGCGGGTATGGGGGAGACCCAGTGAACCAACGGGGAGGGCGATCACGGTGCAGAGGCAAGCCGTATGCGCGACGACGGCGGGGGTCGCGCCCGGCGCGGTGCCGCGCCGTGCCCGCGTGCCCAAGGCGGTGGCGCGTCCCGGCCGCGGCGCGCCCCTGATGGACCTGCGCGGCATGGAGGGCGAGGCGGCCGTCCGGGAACTGGGCTTTCCCGCGGGCGGTCTGGTGATCGTCTCGGGGCTGCCCGGCAGCGGCAAGAGCACGCTCATGCAGCGCGTGGTGCCCGCGCTGGACAGGGCCGGTGCGCCCGTGCACCGCATCGACTCCCAGGACGTACGGGAGCGCTGGGAGGCGGGCCGGCTCGGCAGGCTGCCGTACGGCCTGGTCCGCCCGCTGGTCCGGGCCGCGCACTACCACGGCCTGCGGCAGGCGCTGCGCTCCGGCGGCAGCGTGGTCGTGCACGACTGCGGCACGCTCGCCTGGGTGCGCCGCTGGATCGCGCGCACCGCCCGGCGGGAGGGCCGTGAGCTGCATCTCGTCCTGCTCGACGTGCCGCCGGAGGTGGCGCTCTCCGGGCAGCGGGCGAGGGGCCGCGGGGTGTCCGGTTACGCCTTCGGGCGGCACCGGCGCGCGGTCCGGCGGCTGCTGGCAAGGGCCCGGACGGCGCGGCTGCCGAAGGGGTTCACGGCGTCGGTGCTGCTGGACCGGCGGTCGGCGGACGCACTGGAGCGGACGACGTTCGGCTGACGTCGACCGCCCCGTCTTGAGCTCCGGGACGGGGGGCGAATCGCTCGCCGCGGACCGCTAGGGTTTTCGACCAAGCAGCGCGGTACGAAGCGGGTGGTGACCATGGACATTCCGGAGCAGAGCATCCCTGGGCAGGGCATTTCCGAACAGGGCATTCCGCAGTTGGCCTGGCCGGCCAACGAGCTGGAAGAGGTGCTCGCGGCGTCGGTGGGCCACCCCAACGCCGGCGCCCGGATCGTCGAGGTGCTCGGCCGCAGCCGGATCTGGGTGCCGCTGCCCAAGGGCGGCGGCCCCGACAGCGCCGGCTTCGGCCGGCCGGGGCTGGACCTGCCCACGGTGGAGCTGCCCGACGGCATGGCGTACGTCCCCGTCTTCAGCTCCGAGCAGGAGTTCCTGCGGGTCGTCGGGGCGCACATGCCGTGCACGGTCGCGCCGGCCCGCGAGTTCGCCCGCGGCCTGCCGCCCAAGATCGGCATCGCCGTGAACCCGGACGGCACCGTCGGCGTACCGCTGCCGCCGCCCGCCGTGGCCGAGCTGTGCCGCGGTGACATGCCGCGCGAGGGCCTGCCCTCCGGCGGCCGGGTGCGGCTGTACGAGCCGGACTGGCAGGACGAGCCGGTGGACTTCCTCGCCGCGGCGGGGCTGGAGTTCTCCGGCGTTCCGTACGTCACGACCGCCCGCCGCTGCCTCGCGAACATCGAGGGCGACGCGCCCACGCTCTTCGTCGGCGTGCAGGTCGCCGACCCGGCGGCCGCGTTCCAGGACCAGGCGCAGCGGGACGGCGCGCTCGCCGCCCTGGGCCGGGCCCTCGGCGCCGTACCGGTGCCCTGGCCCGTCCAGCTGGTCATGCTGGACATCGCACAGGACCCCGTCGTGGACTGGATGCGCGAGCGGGTCCGGCCGTTCTACGCACAGGACCTGGGGTAACGCGAAACCGGGCCGCGTGTCACGGGGCGCGGACGCGAACCGGACCGTACCGTGACGGATCGCGCGCGCCCGGCCCGGGCCCGGCACCGGACCCGCCCTTAAGCTGGTGCAATGACCGGGCGGGCGCCCCACGTGCCTGCCGAGAGAAGGGACGGGGACACGTGAGCGCGGGTGCGCATCAGGGAGCGGCGGCCGGCCAGGTCGAGCAGGTGCTGCAGCAGGTCTCGCCCGGCCGGTACGACGCCTATGAGGCGCTGCTGCAGGCGCTGGCCGGGGGCCAGGTGTGGATGCTGCTGTGGCAGGGCAGCGCCGGGGCCGCCGATGCGCAGTACGGCAACATGGAGGTCGACGGGCTCGGCTACGCGCCGTGCGTGACCTCCCCGGCGGAGCTTGCGGCCAGCGGCTGGACCCGCGCCCACGAAGTGGTCTCCGGGCCCGAGATCGCCGCCGCGCTCTACCCCGACCGCTGGGGCCTGTGGCTGAACCCGCACGCGCCGGGCGGCGGCGTCGGCATCCCCTGGCTGGACCTGCGCCGGATCGCCGGCGGCCTGGACCGGCTGCCCGCCGGACCCCTGCGGATCACCGAACCGGCCGTGGAGATCCCGCAGTTCTACGCCCTCCTGGGGCAGAACGCGCACCGCACCCCCGCCGTCCGCTCGCTCCGCCGCGCCTGGGTGCAGCCCGCGCTCGGCGTCCCGTACCTGGCGATCGGCCTGGAGCTGTACGACACGAGCCCGGCCGCTGTGGAGTCGGTACGGCTGATGATGCAGCAGTCCATCGGCGCGGTTCCGGAGGGACTGCCTGTCTCGACGGTGGCGATGGAGGACGAATACGACCCGGTGGGCATGTGGATGCGCGCCTATGCCCGCCCCTTCTTCGACCGCGGGGCGCAGGACCCCGCCGCCGCCCCGGCCGCCTCCTACGGCTATGGCTAC
>NZ_NHSG01000384.1:0-12908 GCF_020024005.1 Streptomyces purpurogeneiscleroticus | reverse complement strand
TCCCTGACACCCCCCACTCGCCCCCGACCGCTCCCGAAGGAGGTGCACCAGTGACACGACGCCGCATCCGGCACGCCTTCTATGTCGCCCCCGCGCTCGCGCTGATCGCGTTGTTCGTCTACTACCCGATCGTCGAGAACGTCCGGCTCAGCCTCTTCAAGTTCAGCGTCTTCCGGCCCGGCATGCGCTACGTCGGCCTGGAGAACTACCGGCAGGCCCTGCAGGACCCGGTCTTCTGGCACGCGCTGCTCAACAACGTCTTCTACGCGGTCACCTCGGTCGTCTTCCAGGTCGGCGCGGCGCTCGTGCTCGCCGCGGTACTGGAGGAGCTGATCGGGCGGCGGCTGCGCGGGGTGCTGCGCGCCGTGTATTTCATCCCGGCGGCCGTCTCCATGACCGTCGCGGGCCTGCTCTTCCAGTTCCTCTACCAGCCGGACGCGGGCCTGGTGAACCGCGCCCTGGACGCGGTCGGGCTCGGCGGCCTCCAGCACGACTGGCTGGGCGATGCCGCCACCTCCATCTGGGGCGTCATCAACATGAGCCAGTGGCAGTCGTTCGGGTACACGACGATGCTGCTGACCGTCGCGGTCCAGCGCATACCGCGCGAGCTGTACGAGGCGGCGACCGTGGACGGCGCGGGGCGGATCCGCACGTTCTTCCACGTCACCGTGCCGATGGTGCGCGACATGACCACCCTGCTGATCATCCTCACCGTCTCCGGGGCCTTCCTGGTCTTCAACGAGGTGATGGTGATGACCGGCGGCGGGCCCGCCAACTCCAGCCAGGTGCTGGGGACCTGGCTGTACACCAGCGCCTTCACCGGTGACGACATGGGATACGCCGCGGCGATCGGCACGGTGATCTTCCTGATCACCTTCGCCGCGGGTGCCCTGCAGCTGCTCCACTCGCGCAGAAAGGCGGTCGCCGCATGACCCTCACCCTCGGCAGGACCGCCCGCACGGCACCGGAACCGGCCTCGTCCCCCACGGGGCGCGCGCCCGCCCGCTTCGGCCCCGTCGCCGTGCGCGTGCTGGCCTACGGCGCGCTGGCCGCGCTCGCCGTCGCGGTGATCTACCCGCTGTGCTGGATGGCGCTGGCGGGCCTGAAGAGCAACGGCGAGCTCTTCGCCGACCCCTGGGGGCTGCCCGCGGACCCGCACTGGTCGACGTACGCCGACGCCTGGAACCAGGGCGTGCTGGGCTATCTGCTCAACAGCGTGCTGGTGACCGCCGCGAGCGTGCTGGCCGTCGTCCTCATCAGCGCCTGGGCCGCCTACGGCCTCACCCGCCTCGACATCCCCTGCTCGCAGCCGGCGCTGCTGCTGGTGCTCGGCGCGATGATGCTCTCGCCGACGGTGGCCCTGGTACCGCTCTCGCAGCTCCTCCAGGCGCTGGGCATCTACGACACGTACTGGGCGCTGATCGTCCTCTACACCGCCTTCAAGGTGCCCTTCACCACCTTCCTGATCCGCGCCTACCTGCTGGGGCAGCCGGTGGAGGTGGAGGAGGCGGCGTACATCGACGGGGCGAGCCGCTGGCAGACGTTCTGGCGGGTGGTCGTCCCGATGGCCCGCCCGATCCTCGCCTCCGCCGCCGTCCTGCAGGCGCTCTTCGCCTGGAACGAGTACGCCTTCGCGCTGGTCTTCATCACCGACGACCGGCTCAAGACGCTGCCCGTGGGCCTGGCCGACATGGCCGGGCGGCTCAACTCCAACTGGCCGGTTCTCTTCGCGGGGCTGACCATCGCCGCGCTGCCGATGATCGTGATCTTCCTGATCGGGCAGCGGCACTTCGTCCGCGGGCTGGCGGCCGGCATCGGGAAGTGAGCGGACCCTTCCGTTTGCAAAGTCGTCATCCCGATACCTATCGCGGGCCACACGGGTCTTCTATCGTCCCGGACGCACCACATCAATGGGCCAACGACGGACCATTGGGGACGACTGGAGGAAGCACGTGGCATCGGAGACAAGTCGGAGACGGGTACTGGCAGTTGGCGCGGCGGCCGTGGGCGCGGCCGCCGCCGGGTCGCTGCTGCCGCCCTCGCTGCAGCAAGCACTGGCCGCCGACGCGGCGCGGCCGGGCGGCACGGACGGCGGGCTCGACGCGATCGAGCACGTCGTCGTGCTGATGCAGGAGAACCGGTCCTTCGACCACTACTTCGGGATGCTGCGCGGCGTACGGGGCTACGCCGACCGCAACGCCATCAGGATCCCCGGCGACCGCAGCGTCTACGAGCAGCCCGCCGCGACGGGCACCGGCTCCGTACTGCCCTTCTCCGTGCGCGAGGCCGCCGAGACCCAGAAGAAGGACCTCCAGTACATCGGCGACCTGGACCACGGCTGGGACGGCGGCTTCAAGGCGTGGCACGACGGCTGGATGGACAACTGGGTGTCCGCCAAGACCGCCGCGACCATGGCGCACTACGACCGCCGGGACGTGCCGCTCCACTACGAGCTGGCCGACACCTTCACCGTCTGCGACGCCTACCACTCCTCGATCCACACCTCGACCAGCCCCAACCGCAACCACCTGGTCAGCGGCTGGACCGGCTTCGAGGCGAACGGCAAGCGGGCGGTCGGCAACGACGCGTACGCGGAGGACACCCACCCCGGCTACGACTGGCCGACGTACGCCGAGCGCCTGGAGAAGGCCGGCCACAGCTGGCAGGTCTACCAGGAGTGGGACAACTTCACCGACAACAACCTGGAGTTCTTCGCGAGCTTCAAGGCCGTCGCGAAGAAGGCGCTCGCCAAGGTCGGCGACCCCGGGATCCAGAACATGACGGCCTTCTACGCGAAGGTCGCCGACGCCGACGAGACGGAGCGCAAGCGGCTGCAGGGCCTGCTGGAGGAGGGCGTGAAGGCGCTCTCGCGGGCGGACCGGAGCCTGTTCGAGCGCGCGCTGCGACGCGGCGAGCCGGGCTCGACCGCCACCGCCTTCGCCGCGGACGTCGCCGCCGGCACGCTCCCCGAGGTCAGCTACATCGTCCCGGCCGCCGCCGACTCCGAGCACCCCGGCTCGTCCTCGCCGATCGCCAGCGCCACCCTCGTGTACAAGATCCTCGACGCCCTCGGGAAGCACCCGGAGGTCTGGCGGCGCACGGTCCTGCTGCTCACCTACGACGAGAACGACGGCTTCTTCGACCACGTCCCGCCGCCCGTGGCCCCGGCCGGCACCGACGAGGAGTACTGGGACGGGCGCCCCACCGGCCTCGGCATCCGCGTCCCCATGGTGGTGATCTCGCCCTGGACGGTCGGCGGCTACGCCTGCTCCCAGGTCTTCGACCACACCTCGATCGTCCGCTTCCTGGAGCGCTGGACCGGCGTCCGCGAGCCGAACATCGGCGCCTGGCGGCGCACCGTCTGCGGCGATCTGACCAGTGCCTTCGACTTCTCGCGCGGCCGGAAACAGCCCGCCGTCGACCAGCCGGGCCCGATCCCGCCCTTCACCGGGCGGTGGCGCCCCGAGCCGCCCGCCGAGCAGCGGCTGCCGCGGCCGGAGGAGGGCACGCGCCCGGCCCGTCCGCTGCCGTACCAGCCCGACGCGGACGGCGCCTACGACCCGGCGGCCGGACGGTTCCGGCTGGCGCTGCGCAACAGCGGCGCGGCCAGCGCGCACCTCGCGCTGTACCCGTATGCGCGGGAATACGCCACGCCCCAGCACCGTGACGTACGGGGGAAGGCCGGCTGGGACGTACCGGTCCGGGACCGGGCGTACGACTTCCACCTCACCGGGCCCAATGGCTTCCGGCGGGAGTTCGCCGGGACCGCGGCGGGCGCGGCGGCCGGGCTGAAGGTGAGCACGCACCTGGACGCCGGGCGGCGGGAGATCCATCTGACGCTCGTCAACGGAGGTGACGGGGACCTGACCGTCACGCTGGCGCCGCTGGCGTACTCCGGTGCGGCGCCGCGCACGGTGACGCTGCCCGCGGGCCGCACCCGTACGCTGGCGCACTCAGCCGACCGCGACCACGGCTGGTACGACCTAAACGTCACGGTCAGGGAAGACGAATCGTTCCGCCGCCGGCTGATGGGGCACATCGAGAACGGCGCGGAGTCGATAACGGGCTGAACCTCGCGGAGTGCGATCCTTCGCTTCTTTGTTAGGAAGTACACAAAGGGGTCAAAGGATCTTCTCGGGCTGTCACTCTCGTGTGATGCGGGCCCGCCGCCCCTTCGTCGGCAGGCGGCGGGCCCGCTCCACCTCCCAGCCCGTTCCGCGCTCGGCAGCACCGGTCACCCCGGAGTTCGGCGCGCAAAACCCCCGGGAAGCAGACAAAGGCCCTTATGACCGTACTTGCCCGGTGGTGCCTGAAGCGCCGCTCCCTGGTCATCGTGCTCTGGCTCGCCGTCCTCGCAGGCGTCGTGGCCGCAGCCGGTGCGCTGGGCTCCTCGTACTCCAACAAATACGACGTCCCCGGTACGGAGTCCGGGCGCGCCGCGGAACGGATGGCGGCCGCCTTCCCCGGACAGTCCGGGGACAACGACACCCTCGTGTGGCACACCGACTCCGGGACCGTGCGCGCGGACGCGGTGCGGGACCGGATGGAGCCCGCCCTGGACCGGATAGCCGAGCTGCCCGGGGTCGCCTCGGTGGAGGGCCCCGACGGCCCGGCCGGCACGCAGGCCGAGGCCGCCCCGTCCGGTGACGCGGAACAGCGCATCAGCCGGGACGGGCACACCGCCTACGCCACGGTGGTCTTCGACGCGCCCGCCGACGACCTGGACCCGAAGCAGGTACAGGCCGTAGTGGACACCGCACAGAACGCGTCCGGGGACGGCCTCACCGTCGCGCTCGGCGGCGCCGGCGCCGGCCTCACCGAAGCGCCGCAGAGCCATCTCGCCGAGGGCCTCGGCCTGGCGGCGGCCGCCGTCGTGCTCTTCCTCGTCTTCGGGTCGCTGGCCGCGACCCTCCTGCCGATCATCACCGCGGTCGTCGCGGTCGGCACCGCGTCGGCCGGCATCAGCCTGCTCGGTCACGTCATGACCGTCGCGGACTTCGCCCCCATGCTCGGCATGCTCATCGGACTCGGCGTGGGCATCGACTACGCGCTGTTCATCGTCACCCGGCACCGCAAGAACCTGCGGGCGGGGATGAGCGTCCCGGAGGCCGCACAGAAGGCGGTGGCCGTCTCGGGACGGGCCGTGGTCTTCGCCGGGGCGACCGTCTGTATCGCCCTCCTCGGCATGCTCGTCCTGCGGCTGTCCTTCCTGAACGGCGTCGCACTCGCCGCCTCGCTGACCGTCGTGCTCACCGTGGCCGCCTCGATCACGCTGCTGCCCGCGCTCCTGGGACTGATCGGGACGCGCGTACTGGGACGGCGCGAACGCGGCCGGCTCGCCGCCGACGGGCCGCGCCCCGAGCACCCCACCGGCTTCGCGGTCCGCTGGTCCGGCTTCGTCGAGCGCCACCCCAAGCTGCTCGGCGGCCTCGCCGCCGCCGTCATGCTCGTCCTCGCGCTGCCCACCCTCGGGCTGCACCTGGGCACCTCCGACCAGGGCACCGACCCGCGCTCCTCGACCACCCGGCAGGCGTACGACCTGCTGGCCGACGGCTTCGGCCCCGGCTTCAACGGGCCGCTGACCTTGGTCGGCGACCTGGACGGCGCCAAGGACAAGCTCGCCTTCGACGGCCTCCCGGACCAGCTGCGGAACACGCCCGGAGTGGCGCAGGTCAGCGGGCCGGAGTTCGACGGCAGCGGCAGCACCGGCGTGATCACGGTCGTCCCGGACAGCTCGCCGCAGTCGAAGGACACCTCCGACCTGGTCGAACGGCTGCGCACCGACGTGCTGCCCGAGGCCGCCGACGCCTCCACGCTGCACGTCGACGTCGGCGGCGTCACCGCCGGCTACGACGACTTCGCCGACGTGATCGTCGGCAAGCTGCCGCTCTTCGTGGGCGTGGTCGTCTCCCTCGGGTCCGTACTGCTCCTGCTGGCCTTCCGCTCGCTCGGCATCCCGCTCAAGGCCGCCGTCATGAACGTCGCCGCCGTCGCCTCCGCCTTCGGAGTCGTCGTCGCCGTCTTCCAGTGGGGCTGGGGCAGCGAGCTGCTGGGCCTGGGCAGCGGCGGCCCGATCGAACCGTTCCTGCCGGTGATCATGGTCTCCGTCCTCTTCGGCCTCTCCATGGACTACCAGGTCTTCCTGGTCAGCCGGATGTACGAGGAATGGCGGCGCACACACGACAACCGCAGGTCCGTACGGGTCGGACTCGCCGAGACCGGCCGGGTGATCAACTCGGCGGCGGTCATCATGATCGCGGTGTTCTCCGCCTTCGTGCTCAGCGGCGACCGGACGATCGCGATGTTCGGCATCGGACTGGCCGCCGCAGTCGCCCTGGACGCCTTCGTCCTGCGCACGCTCCTGGTACCGGCGCTGATGCACATGCTGGGCGGCGCGAACTGGTGGCTGCCGGCCTGGCTGGAGCGGCGCCTGCCGCGCCTCAGCATCGAGCCGCCGGAGGAGTACGAGGACGAGCTCCCGGACACCGTCGTGCCCGTTCCCGCACCCCGGCACGCCGAGGACGAGCGACTGGTACGCAGCTAGGGAAGCGAGTCGTCCGGAAGCCGTTCTTCCGGCCGTCATCCGGTGTTGGCCCGCTCTCTCATACGACTCTCAGACGCGGCACCTACGGTCGCGCCCATGGGTACCACGACGACCAAGAACGACACCGAGAAGACCGAGCCGGTCACCGAGGACGCGGCTGCCGGCACCAAGCCGGCGGACGCCCCCGAGGACCGGGCCGCGGCACAGGACACCACGCCGGAGACCGCCGCCGGTACCGAGGAGACCGGCGCGGAGGAGAGCGTCATCGAGGACGCGCCCACCGCCGCCGCGCCCGTGCGGCGCGGTATCGCGGCGGGGGCCGGCGCCGTCGCCGGTGCCGCACTCGGCCTCGCCTCCCTGACCGGCACCTGGGCCGGCACGATCCTCGCCGAGCGGCAGACCGTCCTCGGCCAGATCAAGCTCCAGACCGGCAAGACCCAGGACCAGATCGCCGCCGTCTACACCACCCCCTGGCACACCACCGCCCTCGTCAACGGGATCTTCGCCGTGCTGGCCCTCGTGGTCACCGGCGCCGTCCTGCTCCGCCGCCCGCAGGCCGCCTGGACCCGGGCCGTCGCCTGGGGCGGCTTCGCGCTCGCCGTGCTCGGCCTGGTGATCGCCGGCGGCATGTACCTCGACCTGTTCGCGTCCGCCCCGAAGCTCAGCCCCGGCGGCTCCTGAGGAGAGCCCGTATGACCGCATACAGGAGGGGCCTTAGACCGCTGCGTGAGACACGGCAGCGGATCTAAGGCCCCTCCGGGCGTGGAGATCGGGAAGTTGCCCGATGTGGCGCACCCCCTGAGGCGGCCAGGCTGACGACGTACCGTCAGCCGCCGTGGGAACACGCTTCCCGCGGCCGTACCAGGAGACGTCATGCTCTACTACGAAGCCGAGCACCGCGCCCGCGCCGAGGAACTGCGCCGGGAGGCCGACCGCGACCGGCTGGCCCGCGAGGCCACCGAGGGACGCCGCGCCGCACGGTCCGCCGGCGACGCGTCCGAAGGGCGGGTGAGCAGGTGGGGCCGGGGCGTACGGGCCCGCCGCCGGGCTGCGGCATAAGAACGGAATGCCCTACCGGGGCGGGCCGGTGACCGCTCGCCGGGGCGGCCCGGTGCCCGCAAAATCCGATGCCGGATTGTCAGACCTCTGTGCGATGCTCTGCGACGTGGAGACCAGGTCCGTCAGTCGCGTATTCGTCGGCCGCAGCAGCGAGTTGAGCCTGCTGGGCGACGCGCTCGCGCGCACCACGGCCTCCGGCGAGCCGCAGGCGCTGCTCGTCGGCGGCGAGGCGGGCGTCGGCAAGACCCGGCTGATCGAGGAGTTCGCCGCGGCCGCCCGGGCCGCCGGCGCGCTCGTCGCCCTCGGCGGCTGCCTGGAGATCGGCGCCGAGGGCCTGCCGTTCGCCCCGTTCTCCGCGATCCTGCGCACGCTGAACTCCCGCCTGCCCGAGGAGCTGGCCGCCGCCGTCGGGGGCCAGGAGGGCGAGCTGGCCCGCATCCTGCCCGAGCTCGGCGAGGCCCCGGGCGAGTCGCGCGACGACGAGCACGGCCGCGCCCGCCTCTTCGAGCTGACCGCCCGGCTGCTGGAGCGGCTCGCCCGCGGCCGCAGCCTCGTCATCATCGTCGAGGACCTGCACTGGGCCGACCGCTCCACCCGCGAGCTGCTCAGCTATCTGCTGCACACCCTCCACGACGCCGGCGTCCTGCTGGTCGCGACGTACCGCTCCGACGACATCCACCGCCGCCACCCGCTGCGCCCCTTCCTCGCCGAGGTCGACCGCATGCGCACGGTCCGGCGCGCCGAGCTGGCCCGCTTCACCCGCGACGAGGTCCGCTCCCAGATGGCCGGGATCACCGGCAGCGAGCCCGAAGAGGCCCTGGTCGAGCGGGTCTTCGAGCGCTCCGAGGGCAATGCCTTCTTCGTCGAGGAGCTGGCCTGCAGCATCCACGACGGCACGCTCCCCGGCCTCAGCGACTCGCTCCGCGACCTCCTCCTCGTGCGCGTCGAGGCCCTGCCGGAGCACACCCAGCGGGTGATCCGGATGGCCGCCGAGGGCGGCTCCACCGTCGAGCACGATCTCCTCGCGGCCGTCGCGGAGCTCCCCGAGGACGACCTCATCGAGGCCCTGCGCGTCGCCGTCGGCAGCAACACCCTCGTCCCCACCAGCGACGGCACGGGCTACCGCTTCCGGCACGCACTGGTCCGCGAGGCCGTCCAGGACGACCTCCTCCCCGGGGAGCGCACCCGCCTCAACCGCCGGTACGCGGAAGCCCTCGAAGCCGACCCGGGCCTGGTGCGCGCCGAGGCGTGCGCCACCCGCCTGGCGAGTTACTGGTACCACGCCAGGGACGCCGCCAAGGCGCTGCCCGCCGTGCTCACCGCCTCGGTCACGGCCCGCCGCCGGCACGCCCACGCCGAGCAGCTGCGGCTGCTGGACCGGGCGCTGGAGCTGTGGGACGAGGTGCCCAAGGACGTCCGGCTCGCGGTCCGCCCCGTGGACTGCGCCGAGGCGTATCCGGCCAGCGGCTGCGACAACGACGCGCTGCGCTATCTGGACCTGCTCGCCGAGATCGCGGTGGCCGCCCGGCTCTCCGGCGACCGCGAGCGCGCCTACACGGTCACCAAGCGGGCGCTGCGCGCGCTCGCGGGGGAGCACGACCCGCTGCGCGAGGCGTGGTTCCTCACCCAGCGCTCCCGGCTGGCGCAGAGCACGGGCCGCGGCGACGGCTGGGAGGACCTGGGCCGCGCCCAGGAGCTGGTGCGCGGGCTGCCGCCGTCGCCGGTGCACGCCGCGGTGCTGGCGCAGGCCGCCGCCTGGGGCGCGCTGCACGCCCCGGGCCCCGACTCCTTCACCGCCGCCGAGCGGGCCGTGGAGCTCGCCTGCCTGGTCGGCGAGGAGGAGGTCGAGCTGAACGCTCGCCTCACGCTGTACGGCCTGCAGGTCTCCTCGGGCGACGTGGACGGCGGTCTGGCCGGCTTCCGCGCGGCGCTGGACCGCGCGCTGGAGCGCGGCTATTCGGCCGTCGTCGCGCGCGGCTTCACCAACCTCCCCTCGCACCTGGAGGCGGTGGGCCGCTCGGCGGAGGCGGTGGCCGCGACCGAGCGCGGGCTCGCCATGACCGACCACTTCGGCCTGAAGGACTCCCGCAGCTGGGTCTACGGGAACCTCGCCGAGAGCCTGATGTCGCTGGGCCGCTGGACGGAGTCGGCCGCGGCCGCCGCCGACTGCCGGCGCCTCGCCCTGGGCAGCCGCACCCGCGCGCTGGCCGCCTCCCGCCACGCCGACCTGGCCCTGCTCCGCGGCGACTTCGACACCGCCGCGGAAGAACTGGCCGTGGCCAGACGTGACTTCGGCAGCTATGAGAACCAACCGCAGTACACGATCCCCATGACCCGCTTCGCGTACGAGATCGCCGTCCACCGGGAGGGCGCGGCGGCGGCCCGGGAAGTCCTGGAGCCGTTACTGACGGCCGGGTTCCCGCTCGATACGTACAGCTTCGGCTGGCCCCTGCTGTGGCGGGCCGCCGCGGCCGAGGCGGACGCCCGCGGGCTGCCCGCCGCGGCCACCGGGCGCGAGGAGATGCTCGCCCGGCTGGCGGCGGTGGCGCGGACGCTGCCCCGCCCGGTCCCGGTGTGGCAGGCGTACGGCCGGCTGACCGAGGCCGAGCTGTGCCGGGCCGAGGGGCGGCCGGCGCCGGAGCGCTGGGCCGAGGCGGTCGCCGCGCTCCGCCGCGTCGAGCGGCCGTACGCCCTGGCCTGGGCGTGCCACCGCTGGGCGGAAGCGCTGCTGACCTGCGGCCCGGCGGGCCGCGAGCAGCGCGAGGCGGCCACGGTGCTGCTCGCCGAGGCGCGGGCAGCGGCGCGGTGGATGGGCGCGGGCCCACTGGCCCGGGAGATCGACCGGCTCGCACAGCGGGCCCGGATCACACTGCCGGAAGGGCGAAGATCCGGCGGTCTCCCGCCGGTGCCCGCGCAGTCCGCACCCGCGCTCGCCGGGCCCGTGCGGGTCGGGCCCGTGCGCGCCGCGTCGGCGGGGGACCGGGCGCCGGAGACCGCCGAGGCGACGGCCGACACGGCCCCCGACACCAGCCAGGACACAACGGCCGACTCACTGGGGCTCACGCCGCGCGAGCAGGACGTGCTGCGGCTGGTCGCGGCGGGGCGCAGCAACCGCCAGATAGCGGACGCGCTCTTCATCTCACCCAAGACCGCGAGCGTGCACGTCTCCAACATCCTGGCCAAGCTCGGCGTCTCGGGACGCGGCGAGGCGGGCGCGCTGGCACACCGGCTGCGGCTGTTCCCCGAGGCGGAGCCGGCCTGATAGGGCGGTTTGCGAGTTGATGTCCGGTTCAACGTGGGACTTGGGTGAGAGGTGCCCTTGACCTCAACCTTGGTTCAGGTACAACACTCGGCGCATGAAGACCACAAACAGCAGCACCATTCTCTTTCGCAACACCATGCGCATCACCGACGGTCACCTCGACGGCTTCCGGCACGCCATCGCGCAGGCGGTGGCATTCGCTCAAGAGCACGGCCCGCAGCTCATGGTGGAGGTTTTCATCGACGAGGAGCGGATGCTGGCGCACAGCTTCCAGCTCTACCGCGACTCCGACGCCATCCGTGCCCACTGGCGGCTGTCGGATCCGTACATCCGCGAGGTGATGGAGCACTGCACCGTGCAGCACTTCGAGATATTCGGTGCACCGGACCACGACATCGTGGCGGCCCTCAAGACCCCCGACGGCGAATCCTTCCCCTTCGCCATCTCACCCCGCCTCGCCGGCTTCAACCGTCTTGAGGCGCCTGGCCGGGGTGGATCGCCCTCCTAGGGGCGGTCCGTGAGTTGATCCCCGTTTTCCGGTGAGGTGGGGGCAGACTGCTGGCCGCGGGGCTTCGGTCCGGCTATTGCGTCCTGGCGAAGCTCCCCCTCCGAGAGCCTGTGTCCGAGGCCGGCGGTCCGGGGCGTCAGGCCGCCGGGTGCGGCAGGCGGTCCGGGGCGTCAGGCCGCCGGGTGCGGCAGGCGGACGACCACCCGCCCGGAGGCGAGGTCGATGGGGCCGAGGCCCGGGTCGGAGTCGCCGACGTCCACGACCATGAGGGAGAGCTTCTGCCGCTCGTCCTCGGTGTGCTTACGGCCCGGCGCGAAGAGCTCTTCGGCGAGGTTGAACATCGCGACCCCCTGGCGTGGCGTCCTGCTCACTGCCGTCAGTGTAGGCACGCCCGCCGCAAAAAGGACATCATGTGATCTTCAGCCGCAGAATCCGGTCGTCGCCCTTCTCCGGCGTGCCCCGCTTGTCCGTCTCGCTGGTGACCAGCCACAGCCCGCCGTCCCCGGTCGGCACGACCGTCCGCAGCCGCCCGTACTTCCCCTCCAGGAACGCCTGCGGCTTCGCCACCGGCTCCGTGCCCCGCAACGGGATCCGCCACAGCCGCTCGCCGCGCAGCCCGGCCATCCAGATCGACCCCTTGGCGTACGCGATCCCGCTGGGCGAGGCGTCCGCGGTGCTCCACTGCTCGACCGGCTGGACGTACGAGGAGTCCCCGCCGCTCCTCCCCTCGGCCTCCGGCCAGCCGTAATTCCCGTTCGGCCGGATCAGATTCAGTTCGTCCCAGGTGTTCTGGCCGAATTCCGACGCCCAGAGCCGCTTGTCGGCGTCCCAGGCCAGCCCCTGGACGTTGCGGTGGCCGTACGAATAGACGACGGAGTCGGCCGAGGGGTTGCCGTGCGCCGGCTCGCCGTCCGGCGTCATCCGCAGGATCTTGCCGCCCGGGGAGTCCTTGTCCTGGGCCTGTTCGCCGTCGCCGGTCTCGCCCGTACCGGCGTACAGCATCTTGTCCGGGCCGAACGCGATCCGCCCGCCGTTGTGGACATGGCCCTTGGGAATGCCTCTGAACACCGTGTCGGGGGCGCCCAGTTGATTGCCGGCCGGGCGCTTGTCGTCGTACACCATGCGGACGATGCGGTTGTCGGACGCGGTGGTGAAGTACGCGTACACGAAGTGGTCGGCGCCGAACGTCGAGGAGACCGCGAGGCCCAGCAGCCCGCCCTCGCCGTCCGGGGCCACGCCGGGCACCGAGCCCAGCTCGGTCTTCTTCCCGCTCTTCCCGTCCACCTTGACGATCGTCCCGGTGTCCCGGGACGCCACGAGGAGGTCGCCGCCGGGCAGCGCGGCCACGCCCCAGGGGGACTTCAGGCCGGTGGTGAGGGTGGCGACCACCTTCACCGACCCCTTCGCGGGGGCGGCGGAGGGGGTACGGTGCGGCGCGCCCGACGCGCTCCCGCCGCGCGAGGGCCCGGCGGACTTCCCCGCCGTACCGCCATCGCCCGACGAGCCGCCCGAGGAACAGCCGGCGGCGAGGAGCA
>NZ_NHSG01000383.1:0-22517 GCF_020024005.1 Streptomyces purpurogeneiscleroticus | reverse complement strand
TCCCCCTCCGCACCCTCCTCCCCGCGGCATACGTACAGGCCGACCACCAGTCCTGACCGGCCGCGCGCCTCAGGCCGCCCGCGCCGCCCCGACGGGCGGGAAATGGCGGGCCAGCGCCGCGGCGACCGGCTCCGGCTCCGCGGCGGCAACCGCCACATAGCCGTCCGGGCGCACGAGGAACAGGCCGGTGCCGTACGCCTGTTGGGCATGGCCCTCGGGATCGGTCAGGTCGGGGGTCCGGCCGCCGATGCGGTACGTGCGGACGTGTCCGGACCACTCGTCGGCGGACCGCGGCGGCTCCGTGTCGCCGAAGGCGAGCAGCGTGAAGTGCGGGCCGCGGAAGGCGTCGAAGAGACAGAACGGGGTGCCGTCGGGGGTCGCGCACGGCGCGTCCGGCGCGCGGTCACCGGCCCGCAGCGCATCCGGGGCGAGTCCGGCGCGGTGCTCGCCGGTCAGCGGCGACTCGCGGTAGTGCAGCGCGAGTTGATGCAGGTCCCGGCCGCGCCGCAGGGAGCCCGAGCGGTGCAGCCGGGTGCTGGTCTCCAGGATGCCGGCGGCGACGGGCAGCCGCTCGGTCCCGTACGTGTCCAGCAGCGCGTCGGGCGCGCCGTGCCGCAGTACCTGGCCGAGCTTCCAGCCGAGGTTGTAGGCGTCCTGCACGCTGGTGTTCAGGCCCTGGCCGCCGGCGGGGGAGTGGATGTGCGCGGCGTCCCCGGCCAGGAAGATCCGGCCGTCGCGAACCCGTTCGGCCATGCCTGCCCGGGGCCGGAAGACCGAGGTCCACAGCACCTCGCGGAGCTGCCCGGCGGTCAGGTGGGTGTGCGCCGCGACGGTCGCGCGTACGGCCTCGGGTGAGGTGTCCGGGGTGCCTGCGGAGACCGCCGCCATGCACTGGAAGTGATCCGTCCCGGCGAGCGGCAGCAGCATGACGAAGCCGCCGTCCGGCTGCGGGAAGCGGTGCCAGTGGTCCCGGTCCAGGCCGTCGATGCGCAGGTCGGCGAGGAGCGCGGCGCCCGGCTCCAGGCCCGGGCCGCTCATCGGGACGCCCAGGTGCCGCCGGACGGCGCTGCGGCCGCCGTCGGCGCCGACCAGGTACGCGGCGCGCACGGTGCGGGTCCTGCCGTCGGCGGCCGAGGTCAGCCCGGCGGTGACGCCGGCCGCGTCCTGGCCGATGACCGTCAGTTCGGTGCCGAACGCCACCGCGCCGCCCAGCTCCGCCAGCCGGCCGTGCAGCAGCTCCAGGTTGCGCCACTGCGGGATCATCAGCGTGTCCGCGTACGGCGTGTGCGGCGTCGGCGCCACCCGCTCGACCATCTCGAAGACGTCCGTCCGCCGGCCGTCCCGCCAGGTCGCCATGGGCGGGTACGGGCCGCCCGCGGCCCGCACGGCCGGGAGCACGCCGAGATCGTCGTACACCTCCTGAGTGCGCGGCTGCAGCCCGGTGCCGCGGGCCCCTGGCGAGAGCCCTTCCTGCTGCTCGACGACCAGCGCCCGCACGCCGCGCCGGGCCAGATCGATCCCGAGCGCCAGCCCGGTCGGCCCGGCCCCGGCGATCAGTACCTCCACGTCCAGGTCCATGTCCACGTCGATGTCCACGCCGGGCCCCCCGTCCTTAACGCTGTTAAGTCCCATGGCGCCGAGGATGCGCTTAACGGTGTTAAATTGTCAACATGGCGACGCGACTGGACCGGACACTGGTGGTGGACACCGCCCTGCGGCTGCTGAACGACGTGGGCCTGGACGGCCTCACCCTGCGCCGCATCGCGAAGGAGCTGAACGTCCAGGCCCCGGCCCTGTACTGGCACTTCAAGAACAAGCAGGAACTGCTCGACGAGATGGCCACGGAGATGTTCCGGCGGATGCGGGCGGAGTTCTCCGGGGGCCGGGCGGGCGGCAGTGGCCCGACCTGGCAGGAGTCGCTGACCGCGTCCTGCCGCGGGCTGCGCCGCACGTTGCTGCGTTACCGGGACGGCGGCAAGGTCTTCTCCGGTACCCGGATGACGGATGACAGCTACGCCGCACCGATGGACGACTTCCTGCGGGAGCTGACGGACGCCGGCTTCGCGCTCGGGGACGCGGCGCGCGCTTGGTGGACCGCGTACAACTTCACGATCGGCCTGGTCATCGAGGAGCAGTCGGTCTTCCCCGACCCGGGGGTGCCGGAGGAACGCACCCCGGAGGCGCGCGACCCGGCGTACGACCTCGCGGACCGCGAGCGCCGGCTGGCGGACCGGTATCCGCTCGCGGCGCTCGCGGGCCGGGAGATGTTCGGCGACTTCGACCACAGCTTCGAAACCGGCCTGCGGATCGTGGTGGCAGGCATCGAGGCGTCGGTGCGGCCCGTCACCCCATGATCGCCCGCTTCAGCCGCGGCGTCAGCGGGCGCTCCACGAAGCGGTACAGGCACCAGGCCAGGGCGAGCATCAGGGCCAGGACCAGGGGGAACGTTGCCGCGGCGGGGAGGCCGAGGTCGCGGTGGAAGAGTTGTACGGCGACCCAGCCCAGGTGTTCGTGTATCAGGTAGAAGGGGTAGGTCAGCGCGCCCGCGACGGTCAGCCAGCGCCAGTTCGCCCAGCGGAGCTTGCCCAGGGCGATGGCCGCGATCAGCAGGTAGCCGAGGGTGATGACGGCGACGATGCCGAGGGAGGGGCGGTAGGAGAAGGCGTCGGGCATGTCCGCCGGGTGCCAGAGGCGGGTGACCGCGTAGTGTTGGCCGAGCAGCCAGCTGACGGCGACGATCGCCCAGCCCGCGGTGTCCCGGCTGCCGTAGCGGTGGATCAGGTAAAAGCCGATGCCGCCGATGAAGAACGGCGCGTACTCGGGCATCAGGACGATGTCGAGGAATGCATTGTCCGCGGCCTCGGCGATGACCGCGGCCAGGGTCCAGCCGGCGCAGAAGAGGACGACGCGGCTGCGGGTGGCGCCCGGCAGGACGACGCAGAGCGCGAAGAGCGCGTAGAAGCGCATCTCGGCCCAGAGCGTCCAGCACACGCCGAGCACGCGGTCCACGCCCAGCGGCATCTGGAGCATGGTGAGGTTGGTCAGCGCGTCGGTGGGGGAGACCGCCTCGTACGCCACCCAGGGGAGGGCGAAGACGACGGTGACGAGGATGACCGCCGCCCAGTAGGCCGGGAAGAGGCGGGAGACGCGCGAGGCGAAGAAGGACCTCAGCGGGCGTCCCCAGCCGCTCATGCAGATCACGAAGCCGCTGATGACGAAGAAGATCTGGACGCCCAGGCAGCCGTACGCGAAGTAGCCCGACGCGGTCGGGAACTGGTACGCGGGCGAACTGCCCCAGGCGTCGCCGATCTCGCCGTCCCGGCCGCCGTAGTGGTACGCGGCGACCATCAGTGCGGCGAGCAGACGCAGTCCGTCCAGGGCGCGCAGCCGGGTGGGGCCGGCGGCGCGCCGGGGAACGGCAGTGGCGGGCGCAGGCGCTCCCGTGGTGCGGGGGAGCGTGGGGGGAGCCGGTGCGGTCGTCATCCGAACGCGGCCCGCTTCTTCAGCCGGCGCTGTACCGAACGGGCCCGCCGGGCCACCTTCCGCACCGTGGGATTGCGCGGGATGAACGCCAGCTGGACCGGGACGCCGCCGGGCAGCGCCAGCGCGGTGAGCCGGCGGCGCTTGAAGTAGCGCCAGGTCGAGTCGTCCAGGTGGGCCGAGAGGTAACGCTCGGCGGCCGGGCGGAGGTCGGGGTAGATCTGGTGCTGCATCGCGTACCCGACGGCCTTGATCAGGCCGGTGAGGTCGCGCGCGACCTCGCTCTCGGTGGGCGGCGTCCAGCGGGCCACCGCGGTCGCGTCGGCCAGCGGGGGCAGCAGCGCGTCGACGATCGTGACCGGGACGCGGTTGCTGTTCTGGTACGGCGCGAGGCGCTCCAGCAGCAGGTCCGTGCCGATCCGGGCGGCAGGCAGGCCGTAGAACGCGGTGGCGGTCAGCAGCGCGGTCGAGAAGCAGCCGACGACCAGCGCGGGCTTGATGCGCTGGTACAGCACCTCGGCGAGCTGCGGCGTGTCCAGCACGGTCAGCTCGGCGCCCAGCCGCTCCGCCTCCTCCTCCAGGATGCGCGACCAGCGCGCGGGCGCGGTCGGGTGCGGCTTGAAGACCACCTGGCGGTGGCCCAGGTCCACGGCCCCGCGCAACATCTGGACGTGCAGCTCCTCCTCTTCCTCGGGGGTGAGGATGGAGAGCGCGGAGAGGTACTGGCCCAGCAGCAGCGCGCCGCCCTCGGCCGGTGCCGCCTCAGTACCGGCCGGCTCCGCCCCCTCGGCGAAGTCGGCCAGCTCGGCGAGGACGGCCAGGAACGGCTCGGTCGGCACGGTCTCGGCGGGCACCCCGAACTCGGTGAGGAGCAGCGGCTTCAGGCCGGGTACGAGGTCCAGGTGGAGCAGCCGCCGGATGCGGGTGCCGACCAGCGGGTCGATCTTGGAGCGGGTCGGGCCGTAGCTCATCAGGCCGTCGGCGTAGACCTCGACCGGCGCGCCCTGGAAGATCTGGCAGAGGGCCAGGGCCGGGTTGACCTGGATGGACTCGACGATCAGCTCGACCGGCGCGTCTCCGAGGTCCCACAGCAGCCGCAGATGGCGCTCCCACAGCGGGGCGTCGTCACCGCGCGGGGACCAGCCGCCGGGGTGGAACGGGCTGATCGCCTCGTTCCAGGACCGCACCTCGTCGAAGCGGCCGCGCAGCCGCTCGAAGCCCGGCATCGTGTCCACCGACGGGGTGGTCTCCGGGATGGCGGCGTTATTGCTGACCAGCAGGATCCGGCGGCCGGCCGGCTCGAAGCGGTCGGCGTCCAGGGCGGCGGCCAGCGTGGCGGCACCGTACAGCGTGGACGCGAAGAAGATCTGCGTACGCGGCCCGGCGGACCGCGGGAAGAATCCGGCGGCGGACATCAGGCGGCCACCTCCGCCGGAACCGGCTTGCGGCGGAGCCGACGCAGCCGGGAAGCGCGCTGTACATCCATGGAATCGAGGGCTTCCTTCAATACGTCCTGCGGCATTCGCTTCAATGCCGCGGCACTCATCGAACGCAATTTACGGGCCACCTGCGGCTCGAAACGGTCGATCGAACCGAGGTGGTGAGAAATGATCGCGCAATACGTCCGGACCGCCTTCGGCAGCAGCACCGCGGCGTCCCGGTCCTTGGCCGTCTCATCGATGACCTGGTCGAATGCACGGATGAAGTCCAGCTGACGGACGTCGCCGATCTGGGTCAGCGACGAGGCCACGCCGCGCCGGTAGAACACGCCCAGCATCCCGAGCACCGCCATCGACTCCGCCTCGCGGTGCAGCCGCCAGATCCACGGCCGGTCCTCGGCCGTGCGCAGCCCGTGACGGAAGTGCAGCACCCCGTCGTCCAGCAGCCGCCGGTGGTACATCCCGGCCCAGGCGAACGCGTAGTCCACCGAGGTGGAGCGGTCGGCGGGCAGGATCAGCTCGCGCGGGTCCAGGACGACGTTGCGGCGGCCGTACGGCACCCGGTGCACGGAGCGTGCCCGCGCGGTGCACTGCACGTGATCGGTACGGACGAAATCGCACCCGAGTTCCTCGATCGCGGCGAGGAGTTCCTGGTAATAACCGGGCGCCAGCCAGTCGTCGCCGTCCAAGAAAGTGATGTATTCGCCGCGGGCCGCGTCCAGCCCGGTGTTCCGGGCGGTGGCCAGGCCGCCGTTCTGCTCGTGCCGCAGCAGCCGGGCGCCCGGGAGCTCGCGCTCGGCGCGCTCCAGAATCTGCGGCGTCCCGTCGCGCGAGCAGTCGTCGACGAGAAGGAATTCGAAGTCGTCACGGGCATTGGCCGCGAGACTTCTCAGGGTGTCGGGCGCGTATGTCTGCACGTTGTAGAACGGCACGATGACGGAGAGCTTAACCACTCAGGAGACGTTAGGTGCGGCTCCGGCATTCGTCTTTGCCGTATGGGGGCGCTTGGGTGAACGAAGAATGGCGGAATGGTTAACCACCCTTTCCGGCCTGCCGGTTCGCCGTTCGTCGATGTGCTGTTAACCCTTTGTTGCGCCCTGGTTGGCCCGCGAATCGAAATGCCTTCCTAGCGTCTTCGACGTGCCATCACGTACACCTTCTCAGCCGCGGGTCGCGGTGCTCGCCGACTCGGACACCCGGTGGAAATGGGGCGCCCTCACGGCGCACCGTCTCCAGCCCGGCTGCCGGCTCGACGGCTTTCTGCTCCGCGGCCGCGCCACCCCCACGGTCCGCCAGCTCGACGAGGTCGGGGCCCGGGCGGACTCGCTGCGCGAGATCCGCGGGGTCGACTTCGTGCGGTCCATCGACCGTACCGGCTATGACGTGGTCCTGCTGTCCTGCGTGGGCGGCGCGGTGCAGGCGATGCTGCACGGCCTGGCCCGCGCCTGGGACGGCAGCGCCCGCCGCCCCGTCGTCGTCACCGGCTACGTCGGCGTGGTCTACGAGAAGCTCGCCGACGGGCTGCTGCTGCGGCACGGCGCCGACGTGGTGCTCGCCAACTCCCGGCACGACGCGGACCGCTTCCGCGCGGTCTACCGGGGAGTGAACGCGGACGAGCGCAGCGTCGTGGAGTGCGCGCTGCCCTTCCTGGGCGGCGCCCGCCACGACCGTACGAAGGGCACCGACGGCACCGGCGAGGTGCGCACCGTCGTCTTCGCCGTCCAGCCCTCCGTGCCGGACAACCGCAACGACCGCGCCTACCTGCTGCGCCGCGCCGCCGAGCACGCCCGCCGGCACCCCGGCCGCGAGGTGCTGATCAAGCTCCGCAGCAAGCCGGGCGAGCACACCACGCACATCGAGGAACTGCCGTACCAGAAGCTCGCGGCGCGGATCCCCGGCGGACTCCCCGCCAACTGCCGCCTGGTGTACGGGAACATGGGCGAGGTCCTGGACCGCACCGACCTGATGGTCACGGTCTCCTCGACCGCCGCGCTGGAGTCCCTGCACCGCGGCGTCCCCACCGCCGTCCTCACCGACCTCGGCATCCGCGAGGCGCTGGGCAACCACCACTTCCTCGGCTCCGGCTGCCTGGCCTCGTGGGACGAGCTGGACGCCGGGTACCTGCCCGAGCCGGACCCGGAGTGGCTGGCCGGCCAGGGCGTCTGCGCCGACGGCACGTACGAGAACGCCTTCGACGCGGCCGGCGCCCGCGTCACCGAGCTGCTCGACGCGGACGCGCTGCCGCCGCTCGCCCCGTACTACACGCCCCGTACGGCCCCCGGCTATCTGCCCGGGATCCTCGCCCGGCACGGCCTGGACGCGACGGGCGAGCCGCTGCCCGGCTACACGGCAGAGGCCGCGGAGCCGACGGGACTGCGCCGGGTGGCCCGCGACACCGTCCGCGAGGCGGCCCGCGGCGCCTACCGGCACGGCGTCCAGCGCGTCGCCCCCGCCATCCGCCGCTGGGGACAGCTGTGAACTCCCCCTCTACCGGTCTCCGGAAGGAGCCTGAGATGCCGCAGACCGACCGGCCCACCGTGGTGGCCGTCATCCCCGCCAGAGGCGGATCGAAGGGTGTGCCCGCCAAGAACCTGGCCGCCGTCGGCGGCGTGCCGCTGGTGGCCCGCGCCGTGCGCGAGTGCCTGGCATCCCGCCTGATCACCGACGTCGTGGTCTCCACCGACGACGACGCGATCGCCGCGACGGCGCGCGGCGCGGGCGCCGTGATCGTCCGCCGCCCCGGCGCCATCGCGGGCGACACGGCCACCAGCGAGGCCGCCGTCCTGCACGCCATGGACGCGTACGAGACCGAGCACGGCACCGCCGTCGACGCGGTCCTCCTCGTCCAGTGCACCAGCCCCTTCATCGCCCGCGAGGACATCGACGGCGTCGCGTCCGCGGTCGTCGAGCAGGGCGCCGACTCCGCGCTGACCGTCGCCCCCTTCCACGGCTTCGTGTGGCGGGACGCGGCGGACGACGCGGGCGCCGCGGCCAGGACCACCGACGCGCGGAGCGCGGAGGGCGGCGAGGCGACCGTGACCACCATCGGGACCGAGGTGGGCGGCTACGGCGTCAACCACGACAAGTCCTTCCGGCCGCGCCGCCAGGACCGTCCCCAGGACCTCCTGGAGACCGGCGCCGCGTACGCCATGGACGCGGCCGGCTTCCGCACCGCGGGCCACCGCTTCTTCGGCCGTACCGAACTCGTGCGCACCGACCCGGCCCGCGTGCTGGAGGTCGACGATCCGCACGACCTGGCCCGCGCCCGCGCCCTCGCGCCCCTGCTGGACGGCCCGCGGCCGGGCGCCCTGCCGACCCGCGACGACATCGACGCGGTCGTCATCGACTTCGACGGCACCCAGACCGACGACAGGGTGCTGATCGACTCCGACGGACGGGAGATCGTCGCCGTGCACCGCGGCGACGGCCTGGGCATCGCCGCTCTGCGCAAGGCGGAGCTGAAGATGCTCATCCTGTCCACGGAACAGAACCCGGTCGTCGCCGCCCGGGCCAGGAAGCTCAAGATCCCGGTCCTGCACGGCATCGACCGCAAGGACCTCGCGCTCAAGCAGTGGTGCGAGGACCAGGGCATCGCGCCGGAGCGCGTGCTCTACGTCGGCAACGACGTCAACGACCTCCCGTGCTTCGGCCTCGTCGGCTGGCCCGTGGCGGTCTCCAGTGCACACGACGTCGTGCGTGGCGCTGCACGCGCCGTCACCTCGACTCCCGGAGGAAACGGCGCGATCCGCGAGATCGCCTCGTGGATCCTCGGCCCGTCTCTCTGAGCCGCACCCACCACCCGTAGCCCAGAGAACCCCTAGTGAAGAAGGAACTCCCCAAGATGACCAGCAACAACCGCGTTCGCACCATCGGTGACCGCCTCGTCGGCCCCGGCCACCCCGTCTACGTCACCGGTGAAATCGGCATCAACCACAACGGCGACCTGGAGAACGCGTTCGCGCTGATCGACGCCGCCGCGGACGCCGGCTGCGACGCCGTGAAGTTCCAGAAGCGCACCCCCGAGGTCTGCACCCCGCGCGACCAGTGGGAGATCGAGCGCGACACCCCCTGGGGCCGGATGACCTACATCGACTACCGCCACCGCGTGGAGTTCGACGAGGACGGCTACCGCGCCATCGCGGACTACTGCAAGAAGCGCAACATCCACTGGTTCGCCTCCCCGTGGGACGTCGAGTCGGTCGACTTCCTGGAGAAGTTCGAGGTCCCGGCGTACAAGGTCGCCTCCGCCTCGCTGACCGACGACGAGCTGCTGAAGGCCATGCGCGCCACCGGCCGTACGGTCATCCTCTCCACCGGCATGTCCACCCCGAAGCAGATCCGCCACGCGGTCGAGGTCCTGGGCAGCGACAACATCCTGCTCTGCCACGCCACCAGCACCTACCCGGCCAAGGCCGAGGAGCTGAACCTGCGGATGATCAACACCCTGCAGGACGAGTACCCGAACGTCCCGATCGGCTACTCCGGCCACGAGACCGGCCTGCAGACCACCCTCGCCGCGGTCGCGCTGGGCGCCACCTTCGTCGAGCGTCACATCACCCTCGACCGCGCCATGTGGGGCTCGGACCAGGCGGCCTCCGTCGAGCCGGGCGGTCTGCAGCGCCTGGTCCGCGACATCCGCACCATCGAGGAGTCCCTCGGTGACGGCGTCAAGAAGGTGTACGAGAGCGAGCTCGGCCCGATGAAGAAGCTCCGCCGCGTCGCGGGCGTCGTCGCCGAGGCCGAGGCCACCGAGGCCGACCGCGAGCCGGTCTCGGTCTGAGCAGAAAGCGCGACGACACCGTGAGCGCAGCAGACGGGGCCCGGCGCCCTGTCCCCGAGGCCGGGTGTGGGGACCCGGCCCAGGAGGCGGCGGGCCGCCCTGACTCCCGCAGGCCGGCCCGCCGCACCGGCAGGGTGTTCCGGCGGAACTCGGACGCCGCCGGCACCACCCTCGCCTTCGTCGAGAGCCCGGTGCAGCTGCTCAACGTCCTGGAATGGGCATACCTCCAGCGGACAGAGAAGACTGCGCAGGCCATGGAGGCCGGTGCGCTCACGGTCGTCGTGCTCTCCCCGCACGACCCGATGACCCGCGGCCAGCTGCGCCGGATGGCGGAGCTGGCCCGGGAAGAGGGCTGTACGGTCCGCTGGGAGGAGGCGCGCGGCGGCGCGGCCGCCCCCCTGCGGACCATCGGGGGCCTGACCCCGCTGCTGCGCCGCGCCCGCCGCATCGTCATCGGCGACCCGTTCTCGCGCTACGTCCAGCTGCTGCTGACGCTGGCCCGGGCCCGGGACCTCGTCGTGGTCGACGACGGCACCGCGACCATGGAGTTCATCTCCCAGCTGGCGCGCGGCGAGCGGCTGGTGCGCTGGCACCGCAGCGGCGGCAGCCGGGGCGCGCGCGACCTCGTTTTCGCGCCGTTCTCCGCCACCGCACGCCGGCGGCTGACCCCCGTACCCGACAGCGACCGCCGTACCGTCGGAGTTTTCTCCTCGATGCCCGTCGAGCCCCCGCCGGGCGTGACGGTCACCGCCAACGACTTCTCCTGGACCCGGGCCCGCTTCGGCCCGCCCAGACTCACCCGCGGCACCGACATCGTCGGCACCTCCCTCGTGGAGACCGGCGTCGTCGACCCGGACCACTACCTCACGGCCGTCCGCGCCCTGGCCCGTACGCACGGCGCCACCCGCTACTTCGCGCACCGCAGGGAGAGCGCCGAGAAGCTGCACGCGCTGGAGGCCGTCACCGGTCTGGAGATCGTCCGGCCCGATCTGCCGCTCGAACTGATCGCCCGGCGCGGCCCGGTCGGCCGCACGATCCTCAGCTTCCCGTCCACCGTGGTGCACACCCTGCCGCTCGCACTCGTCGGCACGGGAGTGAAGGTCGCGGTGTGCGACGTTGACCCGGCCTGGCTCACCACCAAGGCGTCCCCGCGCGCGCAGGGATTCCTCTCCGGCGTCACCGGCACCGCCCGTGACGTGCAGCGACTCACCTATGCCGGGAGTTTTTGAAGGTCTGCGGACGGGGCTCGCGGACGATCGCGGGGTTTGGGATTCGCCGCTGCGTGAAACCCTTGGTCATACCCCCTCGATGACCTGTCCATGCGCCGGGCGGCCTAGATTGTCTTCCCCTAACGGGCTGAACTTTTGTTGATCGACGGACAGTTGCCCCGCTCGGCCCCGTAACCTTCAGCGGGTGAACCAACTGATGTCCCGCGGACCCGAAGCCGATGCCAGCCCTGTACACGGTTCCCTGCCCGGAGCGCTCACCGAGGAGTTGCGCGCCGAACTCATCGCCTTCCGGCGGGACTTGCACATGCACCCAGAGCTGGGGAACCAGGAGTTCCGGACCACCGCGGCGCTCAGGGCGCGGCTGGAGAAGGCCGGCCTCGCCCCGCGGGTGCTGGCCACCGGTACGGGGCTGATCTGCGACATCGGCAGGGACCCCGGTACGACACCGGCCGCCGGGCGCCCCATGCTTGCGCTGCGGGCCGACATCGACGCGCTGCCCATCCCGGACACCAAGACCGTCGACTACCGCTCCACGGTGCCCGACCGCGCCCACGCCTGCGGCCACGACGTGCACACCACCGTCGTGCTCGGCGCCGGGCTGGTGCTCGCCGACCTCGCGGCCCAGGGCCTGCTGCCCGGCCCGGTGCGGCTGCTGTTCCAGCCCGCCGAAGAGGTGCTGCCCGGCGGCGCCACCGACGCGATCGACTGCGGCGTCCTGGAGGGCGTCGGCCGCATCCTCGCGGTGCACTGCGACCCGAAGGTCGAGGTGGGCCGGATCGGGCTGCGGACCGGCCCGATCACCTCCGCCTGCGACCGGCTGGAGGTCGCGCTGGAGGGCCCCGGCGGCCACACCGCCCGCCCGCACCTGACCACCGATCTGGTCACCGCCGCCGCGCGGGTCGCCGTCGACGTGCCCTCGCTGATCGCGCGCCGCGTCGACGCCCGCGCCGGGCTCGCCGTGACCTGGGGCCGCCTGGAGACCGGCCACGCGTGCAACGTCATCCCGCAGCGCGCCGAACTGTCCGGCACCGTCCGCTGCCTGGACCTGGACGCCTGGCGGCAGGCGCCGGACCTGGTCTACGCCGCGATCGACGAGATCGCCACGCTGCACCGCGCCAAGTCCCAGATCACCTACGTGCGCGGGGTCCCGCCGGTGGTCAACGAGCCGATGACCACCTCGCTGCTGCAGAACGCCATGGCGGCCCGGCGCGGCCCCGAGTCGGTGGAGGACACCGAGCAGTCACTCGGCGGCGAGGACTTCTCCTGGTACCTGGAGAAGGTGCCGGGCGCGATGGCGCGGCTGGGTGTGAAGCCGGTCGGCGATCCCGTCGGACGCGACCTGCACCAGGGCGACTTCGACGTCGATGAAGAGGCGATCCGGGTGGGCGTCGAGCTGTTCACGGCCGCCGCGTTGCTCGACCGCAACGCGCTGTAAACACAGCCGTCGGCCGCGCTTCGCGACGATCCGATAACGGCTTCCAGACACCCCTTTATCTGGCATCTACGCGCGTTACGATGCGGCGGAATCAGCGCCGTAGGAGGCGCTACGAGCCGAAGGGGACCCCTCGTGCGCCGGGTAACCAAGATCGCTGCCGCGGGCATAGCCTCCGCGGCTCTCGCTCTCTCGCTCACCGCCTGCGGTGAATCCTCCACGGAGGCCGCAGGCAAGAACAAGGGCGTCGGCCTCGCCTTCGACGTCGGCGGCCGGGACGACCACTCGTTCAACGAGGCGGCCGCTCGCGGCACCGACAAGGCCGAGCAGGAGCTGGGCGTGAAGTCCAAGCTCATGACCGCCAAGAACGGCGAGACGGAGGCCGACCGCGAGCAGCGGCTCACCTCCCTCGCCGAGGCCGGCTTCAACCCCGTCATCGGCGTCGGCTTCAACTACGGCAACTCCATCAACAAGGTTGCCAAGAAGTTCCCCAAGACCACCTTCGCGGTGGTGGACTCGAAGTCCACCGCCAAGAACGTCTACGGCATCAACTTCGCCGAGAACGAGGGCTCCTACCTCGCCGGCGTCGCCGCGGCCCTGAAGACCGAGACCAAGAAGGTCGGCTTCATCGGCGGCGTGAACAACGCGCTGATCCAGAAGTTCCAGGCCGGCTTCGAGCAGGGCGTCAAGGACACCGACCCGAAGGTCAAGGTCACCTCCCAGTACCTCTACGCCAACGACGACAAGGGCTTCAACGACCCGGCGGCCGCCAAGGGCAAGGCCAAGGGCATGCTCGACGACGGCAAGGACGTCATCTACACCGCGGCGGGCCAGTCCGGCGCCGGCGCGATCGAGATGGTCGCCGGCAAGAAGGGCGCCTGGGCGATCGGCGTGGACTCCGACCAGTACGCGCAGCCGGGCCTGGCCGAGTACAAGGACCAGATCCTGACCTCCGTCGTGAAGAACGTCGACGTCGCCGTCTACGACGTGATCAAGAGCGTCAAGGACGGCAAGCCGCTGACCGGCACCGTCCACCTCACGCTGAAGCAGGACGGCGTCAGCCTGGCCACCTCCGGCGGCCACATCGACGAACTCAAGGACGAGCTGGACGCGGCGAAGAAGCGGATCGTCGACGGCAAGGTCAAGGTCGCCGAGAACCCCGCCAAGTAAGAGCTCCACGAGCCTGTGTCCGAGGGCGGGGCCCCGCTCCGCCCCGCCCTCGCTCCTTCTCTCCGAGGAGAGTGCGCCATCACAGCGTCCAGCAGCACCACGGCAGAGCGCGCCCCCGCCGCGGCCCCTGCCGTCGAACTCCGCGGCATCACCAAGCGGTTCCCCGGCGTCGTCGCCAACCACGACATCGGCATCACCGTCCGGCGCGGCACCGTGCACGCCCTGGTCGGGGAGAACGGCGCGGGCAAGTCCACCCTGATGAAGATCCTCTACGGCATGCAGAAGCCGGACGAGGGCACCATCGCGATCGACGGCGAGCAGGTGAGCTTCGCGAGCCCCGCCGACGCCATCGCCCGCGGCATCGGCATGGTGCACCAGCACTTCATGCTCGCCGACAACCTCACCGTCCTGGAGAACATCGTCCTGGGCGCCGAGAAGCTGCACGGCATCGGCGCGGCGGCCCGCGCGGCCGTCCTGGCGGTCTCCGACCGGTACGGCCTGAACGTACGCCCCGACGTCCTGGTCGAGGACCTGGGCGTCGCCGACCGGCAGCGCGTGGAGATCCTCAAGGTCCTCTACCGCGGCGCCCGTACGCTCATCCTCGACGAGCCGACGGCGGTACTGGTCCCGCAGGAGGTCGACGCGCTCTTCGACAATCTGCGCGAGCTCAAGGCCGAGGGCCTCACGGTCATCTTCATCTCGCACAAGCTGGGCGAAGTGCTCTCCGTCGCCGACGACATCACCGTCATCCGGCGCGGCACGACCGTCGCCTCCGTGGCGCCGGCCGACACCACCCCCAAGCAGCTGGCCGAGCTGATGGTCGGCAGCGAACTGCCCTCCCCGGAGACCCGCGAGTCCACGGTCACCGACACCCCGATGCTGACGGTCGACGGGCTGCACCTGAGCGCCACCGACCCCGACGGCGTCGTGCGCGCCGTCCTGGACGGCATCGGCTTCACCATCCACAAGGGCGAGGTCCTGGGCATCGCCGGTGTGGAGGGCAACGGCCAGGCCGAGCTGGTCGAGGCCATCATGGGCATGCGCGACCCGGACGGCGGCACCATCACCCTGGACGGCACCGACATCAGCCACGCGCCCACCCGCAAGCGGCGCGAGGACGGCATCGGTTACGTCCCCGAGGACCGGCACCGGCACGGCCTGCTGCTGGAGGCCCCGCTCTGGGAGAACCGCATCCTCGGCCATGTCACCGAGAAGCCCAACTCCAAGGGCCGGCTGCTGGACCTGAAGGCGGCCCGTGCCGACACCGAGCGGATCGTCGCCGAGTACGACGTCCGCACCCCCGGCATCGAGGTCACCGCGGCCTCGCTCTCCGGCGGCAACCAGCAGAAGCTGATCGTCGGCCGCGAGATGAGCCACCGCCCCAAGCTGCTGATCGCGGCGCACCCCACGCGCGGCGTGGACGTCGGCGCGCAGGCGCAGATCTGGGACCAGATCCGCGAGGCCCGCCGCGAGGGCCTGGCCGTACTGCTGATCTCCGCGGACCTGGACGAGCTGATCGGCCTGTCCGACACCCTGCGGGTGATGTACCGCGGCCGGCTGGTCGCCGACGCGGACCCCGCCACCATCACCCCCGAGGAGTTGGGCTCGGCCATGACCGGCGCCGCCAGCGGCCACCTCGAGCACACCGAGGACGAGCACGTCGCGCACACCGAGGACGCGGAAGGGGGCGACCGGGAGTGAAGAAGATCGACCGTACGAAGCTCACCCTGGGCATCGCGGCCCCGGTCCTCGCCATCGTCGCCGCCCTCGTCATCACCTCGGTGATCATCCTGGCCACCGGCAAGGACCCGCTGCACGCCTACGCCGTGATGGTGGACTTCGGCTCCAAGAGCGACAGCCAGGTCTGGATCATCAACAAGGCGGTGCCGTACTACCTCTCCGCGCTGGCCGTGGCCATCGGCTTCCGGATGAACCTCTTCAACATCGGAGTGGACGGCCAGTACCGCATCGCGGCCTTCTTCGCCGCGGTCGTCGGCGGCGCGCTCACCCTCCCCGGCTTCCTCCAGATCCCGCTGATCATCATCGTGGCGATGCTGGTCGGCTCGGTCTGGGCGGGCATCGCGGGCGTACTGAAGACCACCCGCGGGGTCAGCGAGGTCATCACGACCATCATGCTGAACTCCATCGCCGCCGCCGTGATCGGCTACTTCCTCCAGGAAGGCCGGCTCGCGGTCAAGGACGGCAACCTCTTCCACACCCCGAACATCCCGGCCTCCAGCCACTTCTTCACGATCCCCACCCAGCCGGACCCGCTCGACGGCTTCCTCGTCGTCGCGGCCGTCGTCGGCCTCGCGTACTGGTTCGTGCTCGGCCGCACCCGCTTCGGGTTCGACCTCCGCACGGTCGGCCGGTCCGAATCCGCGGCGCAGGCCGGCGGCGTCAGCGTCAAGCGCATGGTCATCACGTCCATGCTGCTCTCCGGCGCCGCCGCGGGCCTGATCGGCATGCCGACGCTGCTCGGCGTCTCGTACAACTACGGCACCGACTTCCCCGTCGGCATCGGCTTCACCGGCATCGCCATCGCGCTGCTCGGCCGCAACCACCCCCTCGGCATGGCCGCCGGCGCGCTGCTGTGGGGCTTCCTGGAACGCACCGGCACCCAGCTGGAGTTCGAGGACTACGAGCAGGAGATCGTCGGCGTGATGCAGGGCGTCATCGTGCTGTGCGTGGTCATCGCCTACGAAGTCGTACGCCGCTACGGCCTGCGGATCCAGCAGCGCAAGGTCGGCGAGGAACTCGCCGCGCAGGCCCGCAAGACCGACAAGGCGGAGGTGTCCGCGTGAGCCAGAACCTCACGGCCCCGGTCGCGAAAGGCCCGAGCGGCAAGCCGGCCGCCGGCCGCACGAAGCTGACCTACCCCAAGGTCCTGCTGATCATCGCGGGCGCCCTCGTCCTGCTCTCCCTGCTCCGCGTCGTCACCGGCGCGACGGACCTCACCGGCTCCGGCCAGTACACCGCGGCCCTCAACGCCGCCGTACCGATCGGCCTCGCCGGCCTCGGCGGCCTGTGGGCCGAGCGCTCCGGCGTCATCAACATCGGCCTCGAAGGCATGATGATGCTCGGCGCGTTCTCCGCCGGCCTCGTCGGCTGGGAGTACGGGCCCTGGGCGGCGGCGCTGGCCGGCGTCCTCGGCGGCGCGCTCGGCGGCCTGATCCACGCCATCGCCACCGTCACCTTCGGCGTCGACCACATCATCTCCGGCGTCGCCGTCAACATCATGGCGCTCGGCCTCACCCAGTTCCTGGCCAAGCTGTGGTTCGGCGCGGAGGGCAGCGCGGCGGCCCAGGCGGGCGGCAACGACAAGCAGTCCCCGCCGATGGACGACATGCCGACCTTCACCGTCCCCGGCCTCTCCGACTGGCTGCTCTCCATCGAGAAGCACCACTGGTTCCTCGTCTCCGACCTGGCCGGCATCCTCGGCTCGCTGGTCACGAACGTCTCCTGGCTCGCCGTGCTGGCCGCGGCCGTCTTCGCGCTCAGCTTCTTCGTCCTGTGGCGCTCGTCCTTCGGACTGCGGCTGCGGTCCTGCGGCGAGAGCCCGGTCGCCGCCGAGTCGCTGGGCGTCAACGTCTACACGTACAAGTACGCGGCGGTGGTCGTCTCCGGCGCGCTGGCCGGCCTCGGCGGCGCGTTCCTCGCCATCTACGTGCACATCTACCAGGACGGCCAGACCGGCGGCCGCGGCTACATCGGCCTCGCCACCATGATCTTCGGCAACTGGCGGCCCGGCGGCGTCGCCATGGGCGCGGGCCTCTTCGGCTTCATGGACGCCTTCCAGCTGCGCGGCGGCGGCGAGACCGTGCACGCGCTGCTCCTCCTGCTCGCGGTGCTGCTGCTCGGCCTCGCGGTCTGGAAGCTGCGCGGCGGCCACCGCGTCCAGGGCATCGCCAGCATCGCCGTCGCCGCCCTGCTCGGCCTCTGGTACGCCACGACCGACACGGTCCCGCTGGAAATCGTCTCCGTGGCGCCGTACATCGCTACGCTGCTGGTCCTGTCGCTGGCCGCCCAGCGGCTGCGGGCACCGAAAGCCATCGGCAAGGCGTACCGAAGGGGCCAGGGCAAGTGACCGACGTACGGCGAGGGGGCTCGCGCACGTGACCGAAGCTCCCGACTGGGAGAAGCTGCGCGAGCGGGCCCGGGACGCGATGTCCCGGGCCTACGCGCCCTACTCCGGCTATCCCGTCGGTGCGGCGGCCCTCGTGGCCGACGGCCGCACCGTCACCGGCTGCAACGTGGAGAACGCCTCCTACGGACTCGGCCTGTGCGCCGAATGCGGCCTCGTCTCCGAGCTGTTCGCGACCGGCGGCGGCCGGCTGACCGCGTTCGCGTGCGTCGACCGGTACGGCAAGGTCCTGATCCCCTGCGGCCGCTGCCGCCAGCTCCTGTACGAACACGGCGGCCCGGACCTCCTGATCGACACGGAATCCGGCATCCGCCCCCTGAGCGACCTCCTCCCGGACGCCTTCGGCCCGGAACATTTGTCCCGCTGAACCACAAGGAGTGCCGATGGACGCCATCTCCGTCATCCGCGCCAAGCGCGACCGTGCCGAGCTGACCGGCGACCAGATCGACTGGATCATCGACGCGTACACCCGCGGCGAGGTCGCCGACGAGCAGATGTCGTCCCTCGCCATGGCGATCCTCCTCAACGGCATGAACCGCAAGGAGATCGCCCGCTGGACCGCCGCGATGATCAACTCCGGTGAGCGGATGGACTTCTCCTCGCTCACCCGCCCCACCGCCGACAAGCACTCCACCGGCGGCGTCGGCGACAAGATCACCCTCCCGCTGGCCCCCCTGGTCGCCGCCTGCGGCGCCGCCGTCCCCCAGCTCTCCGGCCGCGGCCTCGGCCACACCGGCGGCACCCTGGACAAGCTCGAAGCCGTCCCCGGCTGGCGCGCCGACCTCACCAACGCCGAGATGCTGGACGTCCTGGGCTCCGTCGGGGCGGTCGTCTGCGCCGCGGGCGCCGGCCTCGCCCCCGCCGACAAGAAGCTCTACGCGCTCCGCGACGTCACGGGCACGGTCGAGTCGATCCCGTTGATCGCCTCCTCCATCATGTCCAAAAAGATCGCCGAAGGCACCGGCTCCCTCGTCCTCGACGTCAAGGTCGGCTCCGGCGCCTTCATGAAGAACCTCGACGACGCCCGTGAACTGGCCGCCACGATGGTCGAACTGGGCACCGACCACGGCGTACGCACCACCGCCCTGCTCACCAACATGGCCACCCCCCTCGGCCTGACCGCGGGCAACGCCCTCGAAGTCCGCGAATCCGTCGAGGTCCTCGCGGGCGGCGGCCCGGCGGACGTCGTCGAACTCACCCTCGCCCTCGCCCGCGAGATGCTGGACGCGGCGGGGCTGCGCGACGCCGACCCGGCCAAGGCCCTCGCCGACGGCTCCGCGATGGACCACTGGCGCCGCATGATCCAGGCCCAGGGCGGCGACCCCGACGCGCCGCTCCCCGTGGCCCGCGAACAGCACACCGTCAACGCGTCCTCCTCCGGCATCCTCACCACCCTCGACGCCTACGCCATCGGCCTGTCCGCCTGGCGCCTCGGCGCCGGCCGCGCCCGCAAGGAGGACCCGGTACAGCCCGCCGCCGGCATCGAACTCCACGCCAAGCCCGGCGACCGGATCCAGGCGGGCCAGCCCCTCCTCACCCTCCACACCGACACCCCGGAAAAGCTCCCGGCCGCCCTGGAAGCCCTGGACGGCGGCGTACTGATCGCCCCGCCCGGCACGGCCTTCACCCTGGACCCGATCGTGCTGGACCGCATCGCGTAGCGACGCGGGGCGGGCGGTAGCGGGCCTGCTCCGAGCGGACGCGCCCGCCGCGCACCGCCCGCCCTCCGGTGTTCTCCTGGCCGCATGGCCAACAAGAACCAGAAGAACCGGACCAGCCGGAGCAAGAGCCAGGACGACCTCGGCAAGGGGGACAAGGTCACCTGGAAGAGCCACGGCAGCGAGGCCGTCGGCGAGGTCGAGAAGAAGATCACCAAGCGGACGGAGGAGGCGGGCCGCACCGTCGACGCCTCGCCGGACGACCCCCAGTACAAGGTCCGCAGCGAGAAGTCCGGCCGCAGCGCGGTACACAAACCGGGCGCCCTGAAGAAGAAGGGCAAGTGAGGCCGGTGGCGAAGGGCGACGACCACGACGACACCTGGCGCGGCTTCAAGGACGCGGTGAACATGACCCCGTCCGAGCTGGACAAGTGGCTGCAGACGGACGAGTCCAAGGACGCGGGCCAGCACAAGGGCGGCGGCGAATCGGTGGGCCACGAGTCCGGCCGCAAGATCGTCGGCATCCTCAAGAGCACACGCGACGACCTCTCCGACGGGGACTACGCCCACATGCGCAAGGTCACCGGCTACGTCCACCGCCACCTGGCCCAGCGCCCCAAGGGCGACGTCAAGGACTCCACCTGGCGCCACTCCCTCATGAACTGGGGCCACGACCCGCTGAAGAAGTGACGCTCCGGGCAGTCGCACGAAGACGAAGGGGCCGTCCCGCCAGGACAGGTGGCGGGGCGGCCCCTTCGGGCTTTTGGGAGGGCCGTTACGCGGCCTTCTGCAGGCGCAGTACGCGCTGTTCCACGACCGCCTTGCGCGTGGCGTACAGGGTGACCGACGCCGCCGCGACCATGGCCAGGAGGCCGAGGGCGACCGTGGCGGGCCAGCCGCCGGCGTGGAAGGCGGCCGCGCCGAGCGCGCCGCCCACGCTGGAGCCGAGGTAGTACGCGCTCTGGTACAGCGCCGACGCCTGCGCGCGGGCCGTCTTCGCCGTGCGGCTGACCGCCGAGGACGCCACCGCGTGGCCCGCGAAGAAGCCGGCGGTGATCAGGACCAAGCCGAGGACGACGAGGATCAGCATGTCGGCGAGGGAGAGGAGCAGGCCCGCCGCCGTGGTGCCCACGGCCAGGTACAGCGCGCCGCGCCGGCCCAGCCGGCCGACCAGACGCCCGGCCGCGGCCGAGGAGACCGTGCCGACGAGGTACACCAGGAAGACCGAGCCCGCGATGCCCTGCGGCAGCGAGAACGGCTCACCGACGAGGCGGTACCCGATCACCGTGTACACCGCGCCGAAGACCGTCATGAAGAGCGCGCCGATGGCGTACAGACGGCACAGGAGCGGGTCGGAGAGGTGGCCGCCGATCGTCTTGGCGAGTGCCTTGGGGCCGACCGCCTTCGGGGTGAAGTGCCGTGCCTTCGGCACCAGCACCCGGAACGCCACCGCGCACAGCACGGCCATCGCGCCGACCGCGGCGAGCCCGGCCCGCCAGCCCCACGCCTGCGCGACCCAGCCGGTCACGATCCGGCCCGACATGCCACCGATGCTGTTGCCCGCGACGAACAGACCCACCGCGGCGACCAGCGCCTTGGCCCGTACCTCTTCCGCCAGAAAGGCCATCGCCGAGGCCGGGACGCCGGCCAGGGCCACGCCCTGGAGCGCGCGCAGCGCGATCAGCGTTCCGAGGGAGGGGGCGAACGGCACGAGCATCGCGATCACGGCGGCGACGCTCAGCGAGACCGTCATCATCGTGCGGCGGCCGAACCGCTCGGAACAGGCGCTCAGCGGCAGCACCGCGAGCGCGAGCCCGAAGGTCGCCGCCGACACGGTCCAGCTCGCCTGGTCCGGCGTCACCCCGAGGTCGTCGGAGATCGCGGGCAGCAGCGCCTGCGTGGAGTACAGGAGGGCGAAGGTGGAGATGCCGGACGCGAAGAGGGCGAAGCTCATCCGGCGATAGCCGGGGCCCCCGGGCCGCAGCTTGCCGGCCTCGGGGTCGGCAGCGGTGGCGGCGGAATCGGCGGTGGTGGACGACAGGGCAGAGGCGTCCGCGCGGGTTTCGGCGGACGCCCTGGTATCAGCAGGAGGCATGACTCGAACGTACGGCGATCACGTTTCATGCGTCCAATGCATAGAAACGCGATAATCGATGCCATGCGGCATGACCACAGCTCACAGCGGCCCCTGTTGCAGCTTCGCAACAGAAAAGACATCCCCGATTCGTCCTGGGCGCTGGCCCTCGCGCCACGCCTCGCCCAGTTCGAGGCGGTGGCCAGACACGAACACGTGACGCGCGCCGCATACGAATTGGGCATGCCCCAGCCGACCCTCAGCCGCGCCATCGTCCGCCTGGAGGAGGAGCTGGGCGTCGCGCTCTTCGCCCGGCACGGCCGCACGCTCTCCCTCAGCCCGGCGGGCCGCGCCTTCCTCGGCTCCGTCGAGCGCGCCCTGACCGACATCGAACGGGCCGCGGAGTCCGTACGCGCCGACGCCGACCCCACCGCCGGCAAGGTCGCCTTCGGCTTCCTGCACACCCTCGGCTCCGAGACCGTACCGGGCCTGCTGCGCACCTTCCGCGTCGACCACCCCAAGGTCCGCTTCCAGCTCGTACAGACCTACGGCGAGGCCATGCTCGACCGGCTCCGGGCGGGGGACCTGGACCTGTGTCTGACCTCGCCGGTGCCGGACGCGCCCGAGCTGGTCGCGCGCCGGCTGGACGAGCAGAAGCTGCGCCTGGTCGTCCCCGACGACCACCCCCTCGCCACCCGCAAGCGCATCCGCCTCGCGGAGGCCGCCGACGAGCTGTTCGTCACCCTCGAAGCGGGCTTCGGGCTGCGCCGCATCACCGACGCGCTGTGCGCCGAGGCCGGCTTCACCCCGAAGGTCGCCTTCGAGGGCGAGGAGGCCGAGACGCTGCGCGGCCTGGTCGCCGCGGGCCTGGGCGTCGCCCTGCTGCCGCCCCCGCCGGTCCCGCGCCCCGGCGTCGTCGAACTGACCGTCACCGCCCCGCGCGCCGTCCGCGAGATCGGCGTCGCCTGGCTGGACGGCCACGTGGACACCCCTCCGGTGGCCGCCTTCAAAAAGTTCCTGCTGAGCAGGCGGGGGCAGCTGCTGGACTGAGGGGGGTCACGCCCGCAGCGTCGCCCCGAAGCCCGCCGCCAGGGGCATGCGGAGGCCGAGGG
>NZ_NHSG01000382.1:0-13041 GCF_020024005.1 Streptomyces purpurogeneiscleroticus | reverse complement strand
CTTCCTGAACACTCCTGCGGGCCGTCCGGGCGGCAGGAAGGGACAGGTCGACAACCGACGAGCTCTCAAGCTCGTGGCCTTGCTCGCGATGCTCATCGCGTTCGTGGCCCAGCTCGTCGGTGCCCTGCTGCCCGTGGTCCCGTTGTTCATCGCCGCGTCCGTGGTGAACCTCGGCCTCGACCTCTATTTGCAGCACAAGCAGCCCGGGCTGCTCTCCCTGCTGGGAAAGATCCGGCTGGACATCACCGTCCGCCAGCTCATCCGCGACATGCTGATCCTGGTCGGACTGCTGCACATCCCCGGCATCAACCCGCTCAAGGAGCAGGCCCCCCTCACGATCGGGCTGCTCGTTTTCTATGTGGCGCACTTCGCGTGCCAGGCGGCGGCCGTACTGGTCCGCCGCACCCGTACGCTGCCGTTCCTCACCCGTAACATCGATTCCTCCGCGCTGCGCCTGACCAAGGCCCCGCCGCGGCTGCTGGCCCGCCAGACCGGCCGCCGCCTGCTGCGTTTCTCCGTGCCGACCACGCTCGGCATGATGGCCACCGCGATCACTCGTGACGCCCTGTGGGGCGGCATCGGCCTGGCCGTCTCCCTGGTCCTCGCCATCGGCGGCACGATTTACCTCGCGACGTGGCTGCTCCCCAAGAAGCGCGCGGTCAGCAGCGAGAAGGCCCTGGAGTGGCTGGACGAGTGGCTGCAGGAGTACAAGCCCACCGTCGGCATGTACTTCTCCGGCGGCACGACCTCCGCGTACCAGGCCAACATGTGGCTGAGCACGCTCGCCGAGCTGGACGGCAAGCCGATCATCGTGCTGCGTGAGCGCTTCATGGTGCAGAAGATCGACGCGACGGACATCCCGATCGTCTGCATCCCCAAGGTCGCGAACCTGATGCGCCTGGAGCACTCGGCCCTGAAGGTGCTGCTGCACCCGGCGAACTCCGGCAAGACCTCGCAGATCCTGCGCATCCCCTCCATCAAGCACGCGTTCATCAACCACGGCGAGAGCGACAAGCTCTCCTCCTGCAACCCGTACGCCAAGGCGTACGACGAGGTGTGGGTGGCCGGTCCCGCGGCGCGCGACCGCTACCAGCTCGCCGACATCGGCGTGGAGGACAAGGACGTCGTCGAGGTCGGCCGCCCGCAGCTGTCGCCCATCAAGGCGTACGAGGGTGCCCCGAAGGGCGAGTACACCAACGTCCTGTACGCCCCCACCTGGGAGGGCTGGGACGGCAACCCCGGCAACACCTCGGTGATCCTGGCCGGCGAGAACATCGTCCGTGAGCTGCTGGCCGACCCGAAGGTCCGCCTGCTGTACAAGCCGCACCCGATGACCGGTTCGGTCGACCCCGAGGCCGGCGCCGCGAACGCCCGTATCAAGGCGATGATCCAGGAGGCGATCGCGCAGCGCGCCGCCGAGCGGGAGGGCCAGGGCACGGGCCCGGAGGCCGCCGCCGAGCTGGAGGCCCGTACCGAGGAGCTGCGCGCCCTCACCACCTCCAGCTTCGGCAAGAGTGCGGACGAGCTGGAGAAGATGCTGATCCAGAGCGCTCCCGAGGAGGGCCGTGCCGCCGCCGTGGAGGAGGCGACCGCCGCGTGGGAGGCCGCGTACTGGGCCTCGTTCCCCGAGTGGGAGCACCGGATCATCACCTCGGCCCGTCCCGCGATCTTCGCCTGCTTCAACCAGGCGGACGTGCTGATCAGCGACGTCTCCAGCGTCGTCTCGGACTACCTGAGCAGCGAGAAGCCGTACGCCGTCGCGAACACCTCCGGCATGTCCGAGGACGACTTCCGTGCGCACTTCCCGACCGTGCGCGCCGCGACGATCCTCACGCCGGAGGCGGACGGCGTCGCCGGGCTGCTGGAGACCGTGCGGAACCCGGAGCGGGACACGCTCGTTCAGGCCCGTAAGGAGCTGAAGGAGCACCTGCTCGGCCCGTCCGACCCGCCGTCGCTGGCCCGCTTCAACGCGGCTGCGCTGGCGCTGCACGCCGCGGCCGAGGAGCGGCAGGCCCGGGTGGAGGCCCGTCTGGCGGGCGTCCCGGGCCAGCGTGACGAGGGCACGGAGGCGCACGAGGCGCAGGAGGCGGCCGAGGAAATGGAGCTGGACCCCTCGGAGTCCCCCGATGCGGGGGAGCCGGCGGACGGCTCTGAGGCGCGCGCGATCGTCTGACGCCGCACCGTACGCGACGAGGGCCCGTGTTTACACGGGCCCTCAGTCGTTCCGGCGGCCCACGTAGCCGACGAACTCGGCGAAGGCCCCGGGCCCGACGGTGACCACGGGCCCGTCGGGGTTCTTGGAGTCCCGGATGGCGATGAGGTGAGGAGTCTCGGCTACTTCGACACACTCGGTCTCGGCGCTGTGGCTGGACTTACGCCAGGTGTTCAGGACGGTGCTCATAGCGCTCCTCCATGACTCGGGCGATCAAATCCGCGGAGTCCGCAGGGGACAGAGCGGAGGCCCGCAAGAGATCGTAACGGAGCGAACGGGTCCTGATTTCCTCCGAGTTCAGCGACGCCCAGTCGTCGACGTACCCCTCCGCGTACGCCACATCAGGGTGGCCGTCGAAGGTGAAGAGGGTGAACGAGCCCGACAGTCCCGTGTGCGCTCCTACCGAGAACGGCAGCACCTGGATCTGCACTTCGTCCGTCTCACGGAAGGTCAGCAGGTGCTCCAGCTGTCGACTCATAGTGGCACGGCCCCCGATTTCCCGGTACAGCACGGACTCGTCGAGTACGACCCACAGCAGTGGCGGCGCCTCACGGGCCAGGACCTCCTGCCGCTCCAGCCGCGTCTCCAGTCTGGCGGCGAGTTCGTCCTGCCGCAGGACGCCGAGTACGGCACGCGCGTAGTCCGGCGTCTGCAGCAGGCCGTGCACCAACTGCGCTTGGTACGTGCGGATTTCGAGGGCAGTCGCCTCGAAGTGCACGATCCGCCGGAGCCATACGGGCAGTCGGTACCGCTTGACCATCCCCCACAAGCGCACCAGCGCCCCGTCGGCTCCCAGAGCCGCGTCGATGCGCGGCACGTGCTCGTCCTTCGGTACCTTCGCCGCTGTTTCCACCTGCCCGATCATCGAGCCGGTCAGGTAGACGATGTCTCCCAACTGCGCCAGCGTCAGCCCGGCGCGCTCCCTCAGTCGTCTCAACTCCGACCCGAAGAAATGGAGCGGGGAGGCTCCTGGATCAAGACACTTGACGTGGGCCATGGGAGCTCCTTCGCTCAACCTGTGCCACCCGGCGGAGAGTTGCATTCACGCAGTAGCAGAGCGTAATCGACGCAGCGCACGATTAACGCGTGAATGACACTTCCGACACCGACACCTACGCCTTCCCGACGCGGGAGTACCGGATTTCTCTCCGCGTCGGCACGCACAGCCCCCGGCACGTGCGGCGCGTCGTGCGTGCGCTCGTGCGGCTGTGGGGGCTGGCGCAGCTCGCCGACGCCGCCGAGCTCGTCGTGACGGAGCTGCTGGTCAATGTGTACCGGCATGTACCGGACCGGCGGTGCACCGTGGCGGTGCGGCGGCACGAGGACGGCGGGGACGGGGTGGTGGTCGCCGTCCATGACGACCATCCCGTACTGCCCGCGGCGCGGGACGCCGGACCGTGGGAGGAGTGCGGGCGCGGACTCGGGCTCGTCGCGGCGGCCGCGGACAAGTGGGGCGTGGCGCCGGACGACGAAGGCCCGCAGCGCACCACGGGGAAGACCGTGTGGTGCGAGCTGCGGGCCTAGCCGATCAGCGATGTTCACGCTCGTACCCGTACCGCCAGCAGGGCGAGCGTGCAGAGGAACGCGGCGGCGGCGAAGACGTAGAAGACCGTGGCCGGGCCGAGTGCGGCCTGGAGGATCCAGCCGCCGAGGAGCGGGGCGACGATCGCGCCGCCGCGGCCGAAGCCGGAGACGCAGCCGAGGGCGGTGGCGCGGGCGGCGGCCGGATAGCCGGTGGCCACCCAGTCGTTGAGCATCGTCAGGGCCGACTGCGCGCCGACGCCGGCGAGCGCGGTGAGTGCCAGGATCAGTGGCGTGGAGCCGCCCTGGGACAGCCCCAGGACGGCGAGGGCGGCGAGGGCCGCGCTGCCCGCGGTGACCGGGCGCGGGCCGACGCGGTCGGCGAGTGCGGCGAGTACGAAGGAGCCGACGACCGCGCCCAGGTTGAGGACCAGGGTGAAGCGCAGGGCGGAGCCGAGCGGGTAGTCCAGCTCGCGCATGAGCTGGGTGAGCCAGGTGTTCAGGCCGTACCAGGCCAGCAGGACTGCGAAGTTGGCGACGGTGAAGAGGAGGGTGTTGCGGGCGTAGCGGCGGGAGAGGACCGTACGGATACCGTGCGCGCCTTCTTCGGGGGCCCGCTCTTCGGGGACGCGCTCTTCGGGAGCCTTTCCGGGGGCGGCCGCGCTCCCCGGGCGGGAGTCCGGGAGCAGCGCGTACGCGGTGGCCACCACGGCCGCCGAGAGCGCGGCGCCGACGGCGAACAGGCCGCGCCAGCCGAGCGCGGCGCCCCAGGTGGACGCGGTCAGCGCGGCGAGCACGCCGCCGACCGGGATGCCGGCGAGCACCGCCGTCGCCGCCAGCGCGGACCGGCCGCGCGGTGCGTACTCCTTGGTCAGCGCCACGCAGGACGGCATGACACCGCCCATGCCGATGCCCGCGAGCAGCCGGAAGAGGCCGAACTGCCAGGGGGCGGCGGCGAGCGCGCAGGCCACCGTGAAGACGGTGAAGACCGCGCCGGAGGCCAGCACCAGGCGGCGCCGGCCGAGGCGGTCGGCGAGCGGGCCGCACACGAGGGCGCCGACGAGCATGCCCGCGTAGGCGAGGCTGCCGAGGGTCCCGGCGAGTGAGGCGTCGAGCGCCAGTGAGCGGTCGGCGAGCATCGCCGGCAGCGCCACGCCGTAGACGATGAGGTCGAAGCCCTCGACGGTGATCGCCGCCGTGCACAGGGCGATGACCGCCCAGGTCAGGGCGCGGTCGCGGGGGCGGGAAGGGGCGGGGGCTCGGGTGTCGAGGGTCATGCGGCCACGTCCTGTCACGAGTGAGTGCGAAGTGAGTGCGACCTGTCGATGACCGGGATGGAAACAGCGCGGTTACGCAGAGAGCAATACAGGCGGCGCGTAATTCCGCTCTGCGGTACCGCGGCGCGCAGCCCTTGCGTCAGAAGGCGGCTTCCATACGATGGACCGCTTCGCGCAGCACGGTCGCGACCTCGCCCATACGGACCCGGGTGAAGCGCAGCGAGGGTGCCGAGACCGTCAGGGCGGCCACCGCCTGGCCCCCCGGCTCGTGCACCGCCGCGCCCACGGCGGAGACGCCGCGCTCGGTGTCCCCGCTGTTGATCGCGTAGCCCCGGCGGCGCACCGGCGCCAGCGAGCGGTGCAGCGCCTCGGGGTCGAAGCCCTGCGCCGCCGCCTCGTCCGGGCCCTGCTGCGCGGAGGCGGCCGAGGCCGCTGCCGTGCGGATCTCGGCGAGTTCGGCGACGGTCAGCTCGGCCAGCAGCGCCTTGCCGCCCGAGGCGAGGTGGGCGGGGAGCACGGCGCCGATACGGCTGCCGACGCGCAGCGCGTGCGTTCCCTCGATGGAGTGCAGGAAGCGCACCTCGGCCCCGATCCGCACCATCAGGTGGACGGTCTCGCCGAGCCGGTCGTTGAGCCAGAGCATGTGCGGCCGGGCGGTCTCCAGCAGCTCGTACTCCGAGCGGCGGGACATACCGAGGCGGTAGAGGGCGGGTCCCGGGCGGTACGCCTTGTCGGTGCCCTGTACCGCGAAGCCGCGGCCGCGCAGGGTGGCGAGCAGGCGGTGCGCCGTGGAGCGGGCGACGCCGAGGTGGTCGGCGGCCTCGCTCAGCCGCACTCGCCCCTGGCGGCGGAGCAGGAGCAGCAGGGTCAGGGCGTTGTCGACGGATTCGAGGCCGTGGGAGTGCGTCGCGGGCATGGCCGGTGAGGCGGGCTGCGGGGAGGCTGAATTCTTCACAGAGGAATTCTAGGTCCCACCTTGTTCCGCTGAGGAAAACTGCTCCTAACCTCCTGGACATGAGCGGCGCCGCCCATCCGGGGCAGCGCCCCGGCAGCGGAAAGGATGCGCCCCGTGTCCGCACGCGACGCGGCCGCCGAGCCGCAGGACCTCCAACTGACCGAGCTCTACAAGGAGTTCGACGCCCTCGGGCTGATCCCGCTGTGGACCGAGCGCGAGGACCTGATGCCCCAGAGCCCGCAGCCCGCCGCGGTCCCGCACCACTGGCGCTGGGCCGACCTGTACGCCACCGCGGTCAAGGCCGGCGAGCTGGTGCCGGTCGGCCGCGGCGGCGAGCGGCGCGCGATCTCGCTCGCCAACCCGGGACTGCCCGGGCTGCCGCACGCGACCCCCACCCTCTGGGCGGCCATCCAGTACCTCGGCCCCCACGAGGTCGCGCCGGTCCACCGGCACGCCCAGAACGCCTTCCGCTTCGTCCTCGAGGGCGAGGGCGTATGGACGATCGTCGACGGCGACGCGGTCGCCATGCGCCGCGGTGACCTGCTGCTCACCCCCGGCTGGGCCTGGCACGGCCACCACAACACCACCGACCGGCCGATGGCCTGGCTCGACGGCCTGGACATCCCGCTCTCCTCGGCGCTGAACACCGAGTTCTTCGAGTTCGGCCCCGACACCCTGAAGGACCGGTCGACGCCCGAGCGGTCACAGGCCGAGCGGCTGTGGGCCCATCCCGGGCTGCGCCCGCTCTCCGGGCTCGCCGACACCCCCAAGTCGCCGCTGGCCGCCTACCGCTGGGAGCACACCGACGCGGCGCTCGCCGGCCAGCTGGAGCTGGAGGACGAGGGCCACGAGGGCGCCACCGCCGGTACGGGCCACGCCGCGATCCGCTTCTCCAACCCGACCACCGGGGCCGACGCGCTGCCGACCATCCGTACGGAAATGCACCGGCTGCGGGCCGGGGCCACCGTACCCGCCACGCGCGAGGTGGCCTCCTCGGTCTGGCAGGTCTTCGAGGGCGACGGCGCCTTCGTCGTGAACGGCGAGCGCCTCGACGTCACCCACGGCGACCTGGTCACCGTGCCCTCCTGGGCCGAGGTGTCCCTCGAGGCGACCGGACAGCTCGACCTGTTCCGCTTCAGCGACGCCCCCGTCATGGAGAAGCTCCACTTCACCACCCTGCCCGCCTCGGTCGCCGAAAGGACCACCCGATGAAGCTCGCCACCATCCGCACCGCAGGTGCCACCGCCGCCGTCCGCATCGACGGGGACACCGCGACCGAGACCGGCCACCGCGACGTGGGCGCGCTGCTCGCCACGCCGGACTGGCAGGCCGCCGCCGCGGCCGCGTCCGGTGCCACGCACGCCGTCGACGCGCTGGACTACGCGCCGGTCGTCCCGCAGCCCGGCAAGATCCTCTGCGTCGGCCTGAACTACCGCAACCACATCCTGGAGATGGGCCGCGAACTGCCCGCATATCCCACGCTGTTCGCGAAGTACCCCGAGGCGCTGGTCGGCCCGTACGACGAGATCACCCTGCCCGCCGCCTCCGACGCGGTCGACTGGGAGGCAGAACTCGCCGTCGTCATCGGCGCCCCCGTACGCCATGCCGACCGGGAGACCGCGGCCGCCGCCATCGCCGGCTACTCCGTCCTCAACGACGTCACCGCCCGCGACTGGCAGTACCGCTCCCCCATGTGGCTGCAGGGCAAGACCTTCGAGGCCACCACCCCCTTCGGCCCCCTCCTCGTCACGCCCGACGAGGCCGACCCGGCCGCGGGGCTCACCCTCTCCGGCGCGGTGGACGGCGAGACGGTGCAGCAGGCCGAGACCTCCGACCTGGTCTTCGACGCGGCCGAGCTGGTCTCGTACGTCTCCACGATCCTCACCCTCAAGCCCGGTGACGTGATCGCTACCGGCACGCCGGGCGGCGTCGGCCACGCCCGCAAGCCGCAGCGCTACCTCGCCGACGGCCAGACCCTGACCACCTCGGTCGCCGGCATCGGCGAACTGCGCAACGTCTGCCGTACGGAGAAGACGGAGCGGACCAGTGCCTGAGACGACGTCCGCCACCGCATCGCAGCCGGAGCCGTCGCGGCGCGGCTTCGCCCGTACGCTCGGCTGGGTGCAGCAGGGCTCCGCGCTCTTCCACAAGCGTCTGGAGGACGCGGGCGAGGCCGCCGCAGAGGGCCCGTCCCTGCTGCCGGACTGGACCCGCGCCCACGTCCTCACCCACCTGGCGCGCAACGCCGACGCCCTGGTCAACCTGCTCACCTGGGCCCGTACCGGCGTCGAGACCCCGATGTACCCGAACCCGGAGTCCCGGCTGGACGACATCGAGCGCGGCGCCCGGCGCCCGGCCGCCGAGATCCTCGACGACTTCCGCACGGCCGACGCCCGGCTGCTCGCCGCCGTCGACGCGCTGCCCGCGGGCGCCTGGGACACCACCGTCCGCAGCGCCCTGGGCCGCTCCATCCCCGCGAGCGAGGTGCCGTGGATGCGGACCCGGGAGATCTGGGTGCACCTGGTGGACCTGGGCGCGGGCGACGACACCGACGCCTTCCCGGACGACCTGACGGACGCACTGCTCGCGGAGGTGTCCGCGGCGGTCGGCGGCAAGGAGGGCTGCCCGGCGCTGCTGCTGCGGCCGAGCGACCGGGAGGGTGCGGAGTACCGCATGGGCCCGGCCGCCGCCGAGCCCGAGGCCGTCACCGCCCCCGCCGCCGGGCTGTGCGCCTGGGTCCTGGGCCGCGACACCGGGGCCGCCCGCGCCGCCCGCTCCGGTATCCGGGCGGTCCTGCCCCGCTGGCTGTGACCGGCAGCGGCCTGAACGACAGCTGCACCATGGTGCAAAGGAGCAATCGATGAGCAGCACCGACAAGATCGTCGTCATCGGCGGCGGCATCGGCGGCATGGCGACCGCGCTCGCCGCCCGCCTCTCCGGACGCGAGGTGACCCTGCTGGAGCAGGCGTCCGTCTTCACCGAGGTCGGAGCGGGCCTGCAGATGGCCCCCAACGCCACCCGTGTCCTGCGCGGACTCGGCGTGCTGGACGAGGTCGTCGAGGCCGGTGTCCGCCCCGACCACCTCGTCTTCCACAACGCCGTCGACGGCCGCGAGCTGACCCGGGTCCGCCTGGACGCCGCGTACGAGGAGCACTTCGGCGGTCCGTACGTCGTCGCGCACCGCAGCGACCTGCTGGACATCCTCGTCCGCGCGGCCGCCGCGGCCGGCGTGGACCTGCGGACCGGGTGCCGCGTCGAGGACATCGTCCAGCACCCGGGCTCGGTCACGGTCCGCACCGCGGACGGCACGGAGTTCACCGGTGGCGCTGCCGTCGCCGCCGACGGCCTGCACTCGCGCACCCGCGCGCAGTTCAGCGACGACCGGCCGATCCAGTCCGGCTACGTCGCCTACCGCGGCACGGTCCCCATCGAGGAGGTCCGGGGCGGCGGGAACCTCCGCGACGTCCTGGTCTGGATGGGACCCAAGCTGCACCTGGTGCAGTACCCGCTGCGCTCCGGCGCCCTCTACAACCAGGTCGCCGTCTTCCGCAGCCCCGGCTTCGACCGGGGCGCGGAGAACTGGGGCGGCCCGCAGGAGCTGGAGCAGGTCTTCGCGGCGGCCTGCGAGCCGGTGCGCCGGGCGCTGCCGGGCCTGGGCCGGGAGCGCTGGTGGCCGATGGCCGACCGGGAGCCCCTCGGCTGCTGGACCAAGGACCGGCTGGCGCTCCTCGGCGACGCCGCACACCCGATGCTCCAGTACCTCGCCCAGGGCGCCTGCCAGGCGCTGGAGGACGCGGCGGCGCTCGCCGGCGCGCTGGACCGGCACCCCGTGGGCTCCTGGCCGACCGCACTGGAGGAGTACGCGGCGGTGCGCGCCCCGCTCACCGCGCGGGTGCAGTCCACCGCCCGCGTCTGGGGCGAGATGTGGCACGTGGAGGGCGTGGCCGCGCTGCTGCGGGACGAGGTGTTCCGCAGCCGCGCCACGGACGACCTCGGACCGGCCGAGTGGCTGTGGGGCCGGCAGGCCGCATGAGGGGCTGAGAGCCTGTGTCGTGACAGGCTCTGACGACGGAGCGGGCCCGGTGCGTCGTGTACCGGGCCCGCTCCTGCCGTACGTGACGTGCCGTGCCGTACGTGATGTGCCGTGCCGTACGTGACGGGGTGACGCCTGCTCAGCCCAGCGGGTTGAACCCGTCGTACGCCTCTTCCGCCTCGTCCCGCTCCGCGTCGCGGTCCCGGCGGCGCTGCGCGGCCGGGCGGGGTGCCTCCAGGCGGTGGTCCTCGCCGCGGCGGCCGAGCATCTCCGCGCCGGCCATCATCGTCGGCTCCCAGTCGAAGACGACCGCGTTGTCCTCGGGGCCGATGGCGACGCCGTCACCCGCGCGCGCACCGGCCTTGAGCAGCGCGTCCTCGACGCCGAGGCGGTTGAGGCGGTCGGCGAGGTAGCCGACGGCCTCGTCGTTGTTGAAGTCGGTCTGGCGCACCCAGCGCTCCGGCTTGTCGCCGCGGACGCGGAAGAGGTTCTCTCCCTCGGGGGTGACGGTGAAGCCGGTGTCGTTGACGGCCTGGGGACGGATGACGACGCGCGTCGCCTCCTGGGCGGGCTTGGCCGCGCGGGCCTGCGCGACGATCTCGGCGAGGGCGTAGGAGAGCTCCTTGAGGCCCATGTGGGCAACGGCCGAGACCTCGAAGACGCGGTAGCCGCGGGCCTCAAGGTCGGGGCGGATCATGTCCGCGAGGTCCTTGCCGTCCGGGATGTCGATCTTGTTGAGGACGACCACGCGGGGCCGGTTCTCCAGGCCGCCGTACTGGGCCAGTTCCTCCTCGATGATGTCGAGGTCGGAGACCGGGTCACGGTCGGATTCGAGGGTGGCCGTGTCCAGGACGTGGACCAGTACCTCGCAGCGCTCCACGTGCCGCAGGAACTCCAGGCCGAGGCCCTTGCCCTGGCTGGCGCCGGGGATGAGGCCGGGGACGTCCGCGATCGTGTAGACCGTCGAACCGGCCGTCACGACACCGAGGTTGGGGACCAGGGTGGTGAAGGGGTAGTCGGCGATCTTCGGCTTGGCGGCGGAGAGTACGGAGATGAGGGACGACTTGCCGGCGCTCGGGTAGCCGACGAGGGCGACGTCCGCGACCGTCTTCAGCTCCAGGACGATGTCGCGTTCCTCGCCCGGCTCGCCGAGCAGCGCGAAGCCGGGGGCCTTGCGGCGGGCGGAGGCCAGCGCCGCGTTGCCGAGGCCGCCGCGGCCGCCCTGGCCCGCGACGAAGGTGGTGCCCTGGCCGACGAGGTCCGCGAGGACGTTGCCGTGCTTGTCGAGGATGACCGTGCCGTCCGGGACGGGCAGGACGAGGTCCTGGCCGTTCTTGCCGGAGCGGTGGTCGCCCGCGCCGGGCGCGCCGTTGGTGGCCTTGCGGTGCGGGTGGTGGTGGTAGTCCAGGAGGGTGGTGACGTCCTGGTCGACGACCAGGATCACATCGCCGCCACGGCCGCCGTTGCCGCCGTCGGGGCCGCCGAGCGGCTTGAACTTCTCCCGGAAGACGGAGGCACAGCCGTGGCCTCCGTTACCCGCGGCGACGTGCAGCTCGACGCGGTCCACGAAGGTGGTCATGGGGGGTGCCTCCAGATAACGGCGGGAAATACGGGGTGCCGTACAGGGTTACGTACGGAATTGTCTCTTCATCAACACGCGAAAGGCGGACCCGCTTCCCGTACGGGAAGGGGATCCGCCCTCGCGAAGAACCGTTGAACGGTTCCGCGGTGTCTTACGACCTGGTGGGTCAGACGCCCGGAACGATGTTCACGACCTTGCGGCCGCGGTGGGTACCGAACTCCACCGCACCGGCCTGGAGCGCGAACAGCGTGTCGTCGCCGCCGCGGCCGACGCCGGTGCCCGGGTGGAAGTGGGTGCCGCGCTGGCGGACGATGATCTCACCGGCGAGGACGGCCTGGCCGCCGAAGCGCTTGACGCCGAGCCGCTGAGCGTTGGAATCGCGACCGTTCCGAGTGGACGATGCGCCCTTCTTGTGTGCCATGTCTCCTCAGTCCCTTACTTCGCCGGAGCGTCGATGCCGGTGATCTTCAGCGCGGTGTGCAGCTGACGGTGGCCGATCCGCTTCTTGTAACCGGTCTTGTTCTTGTACTTCTGGATGCGGATCTTGTCGCCCTTGTGGTGGTCCACGACCTCGGCCTGGACCTTCACGCCGGCGAGCACCCACGGGTCGCTCGTGACGGACTCGCCGTCGACGACCAGCAGCGTGGAGAGCTCGACGGTCTCGCCGACCTTGCTGGTGGAAATGCGGTCAACCTCGATGACGTCGCCGACAGCAACCTTCTGCTGGCGGCCGCCGGTGCGCACGATCGCGTACACGCGGAACTCTCTCTCGCTAGAAACGGGGACCACTGATGCCAGCCGCCCCGGGGCCCTTCGGGCCCGTCTATCCGACGCGCTGCGCCCGCGAGGGGCACGATCCACGTTGGACGAGCGGCCTCCCCCGGCGGACCGGGAGGTGTTTGCTCAGATGGTGTGGCGTCATACAGACGCCGACGGTCAAGGTTACGGGGCCTTGACCAGGGGGTCAAACCGGGCCCCGGGCCGTGACGTACGGCCCGGGGCACCGGGTGCTGCTCAGTCCTCCGCGGGGGCGGAGACCGACGAGGGAGCGGACTGCTCGGCGGCCGCGGTCTTCTTGGCCGCCGTCTTCTTCGCAGTCGTCTTCTTCGCCGCGGTCTTCTTCGCGGTGGTCTTCTTGGCCGCCGCCTTCTTGGCGGTGGTCTTCGCGGCGGTCTTCTCGGCCGGGGCCTCGTCGGCGGGGGCCTGCTCGGTCTCCGCCTTCCCGTCCGCCGCCTTCTTCGCCGTCTTCTTGGCCGCGGTCTTCTTGGCGGCGGCCTTCTTGGTCGTCGCCTTCTTGGCCGTGGCCTTCTTCGCGGTCTTCCTGGCCGTCTTCTTGGCGGGGGCCGCCTCCTCGGCGGTCTCCGCCTCGGTCCCGGTCTCCGCGGCCTCGGGGGCCTGCGGCTCCGTGGGGGCCTCGTGCGGGGCGCCGGTGGCCACCTCGGGGGTCGCCTGAGCCGCCGC
>NZ_NHSG01000381.1:0-22568 GCF_020024005.1 Streptomyces purpurogeneiscleroticus | reverse complement strand
CCGGGTAGAGCGGGCGTTGCGCGCCGGCCTGCAGGCCATTGCGGATGATTTGGTCCGAGCGCTCGTGCAGGTGCGGGCGGGCATGGTCGGCGGCGGCCAGGAGGGCCTGGTGGGCGGCGTCCTCGGTGAGGTGCCCGGCGGCGGCCAGGCCGCCGGCGGTGTAGGCGGCGCGGTTGAGCTTGTCGGAGAAGCCCATCCCGGACGGGGCGGCGGCACAGCCGGCGACCTCGGCCAGAACGGTCTCCAAAGCGCGGGCGGCGGGCTGGCGGCCGCCGCCCGCGGCGATGACCGCTTGCCGGGCCCGGGGAGCGGGCGTCGTGCGGGCCGGCCCGGGAGCACCTTCCTGTGGCGCGGGCTGGAGGTGGCCGGTGCGCTCTAGTTCCTGGGCCAGCCACTGTGGCAGCGGGGCGGGGGTGCGGCAGGCGCCGACGGGGATACAGGTGCCGCTGGTTGTGGTGGTGCCCGGGGCGATGATGTAGCCGCCGGTGGCGCGGACATCGATCTGCCAGCCCAGGGCCCGGCCCTTGCCGGTTCCGGTCGAGCAGAGCCAGGTGCGGCCCTCCTCCTCGCGGTACCAGATGTGCATGCCACCGGAGGGGGTGCGCACCCGCAGGGTCTGCTCATCAGTGGCCGGATCGGGCGCTTCTCTCAAGGCGGCCAGTACAGCCAGGGTGTGGAAGCCGTTCGTCCAGCCGGTGAGGTCGACGGTGTCCTGGACGGGGACGCCGGGCAGCAGGCGGCTGCGGTTCGGCAGCTGCTCGAGGTGGGTGTCGAGATCGATGACGACGAGGTGAGCCGGGCCGCAGGCGACGCCGACGCCGAAGTCGGGCTGCTGTGACCACCAGTCCTCGAGAGGGCTGGGTCGGTGGTGGCGCTGTAGAAGCCGTGACACCACCTGCCTGCGGCCCGGCAGGAGCAGCCTTCGTGGCTGTGGCCGGGAGCGGTGCACTACGGGCAGTTCCGCGCGGGAGTCTTGCGGCCGGGAGCCAGCGGGTGCACCGGCCAGCCGGCCGTCGCGCACCACTGGGCGACGGCCGACATGTCGGAACGGAACTGTGGCTCGGGGATAGCAGGGCCTTCGGTGGTCTACGACGTCGGCTGCTTTCAGTCGCTGGGGGAAAAGCCCAGCTCAGAGAGGGTAAAGCATCTCTCGCAGCGACTGAAGCGACTCAACTTCTGAACTGTTGCGACCACAGGCTAGCGGAGGGAACGCCAGTCACGGCGAACCCTTCTGTGCGTGGCGCCAGAGCGACCGCCCTCTGGCCCTTGTCGGCAGACCCTCAGAAGGACGCCGGGCAGGGAAGGTCGACTCTAGTGCCGGAAGCGACTGAAGCGACCGAACTTGAGGAAAGCACGAACCGCGGCCACCGCTCCAGTCACGTTGTAGCGAGAGTTGAGTCGCTTGGGTCGCTACCACCTCGCCGGCAGCCGGACTCAGTCGCTCCGGACTACCGGAGCGGGGGCTGCATACCGGCTCAGTGACTCAACAGCCCTCTCGCGCCTGGGCCGGGGAAGCCTCCAGTACCGAAGCTGAGCGACTGACAATGCTTCAGTCGCTTCCTCCCAGGAACTACAAAGCCGCTGGTCAGAGGCTTGCCAGAGTCGCGGAGCGACTGAAGCGACTATCCTTCGGAATTATGAAGACATTCGCGTGCGCGCGTGCGTGTCATAGATACCAACCTTCAGTCGCTTCAGTCGCTGATCAGGCATCCAGACAGCTCTGACCAGCACCTTCCTTAAGCGTCCAACACCAGGACTCAAACTTTGGTCAGTCGCTCAAGACCGGCTTAGTCGCTGCGCCTCAGTCGCTCCGAACCTGCGCCCGTCCTCAGGGCATCGACAGTCCTGTTGAAGCCGTAAAGCACAGGGCACGACGCACAGCCCCCTGCCGCTGCCAGGGGTTCTATGAATGCAGTTGAGATATTGCTGATGCACTTCCAACATCGCAGGTCAACATCATGGAAACTCAACCCAGTTCACCACGACCCTATGCAAACAGCCAAGTCAGAGGAAGATTCACCATGATCGCGAATTCCATGACTCCAGTTGCGACACCTCAGATCAGAGCCATACCCATGTCTCAACTGCACGAATAGATGACAGGCCGCGTTCAGTAGCGACGTAACACGAAGCCGTCGCGGGTCTCGGTGCCTCCGCTGCGGAGGAGGACATGGACATTGCTGCTGATGACATATGCACCGAACGGCGTGAGAGTCACCGTTGTCGGTGCTGCTTCCGGGGACGGCTGTTCGCTCACAACGTGGGCGCTCTTCCACTCGTCGTCCGAGCGGAGCTTGAACAGCGCGTCGACACCATCGGAGCGGATTGTGTTCGTCGCCGCGTACAGGGTGCCGTCCAGTCCGAGAGCCATGCCATCGGCTCCCTGGAGGCGACGGTCCGTCTCAATCTCCGTTACGTCGCCGGGCTTGTGCAGCGAAATACGGAAGAGCTGACCGGTGTCGTAGCGGATGGTGATGAGGAAGCCGGCCGGATCGTACCCGATCCCGTTAATGCCGACGTTGGGCAGGTCAGGGGAATCGTAACCGGCGTCGAACTTCTCGTCGTACACGAAGGTCGACGCGGTGCCGTCCAGGGCCACCTTGAGGATTTTACCCGTGAAGGAGTCAGTGACGTAGGTGTTTCCTTCCGGGTCCAAGGTGAGGTCGTTGGCCAGATGCAGACCCGGCGACAGGCCAAGGTCGACGCGCATTTCCAGGGCACCGGTACGCAGATCGATCACGGCCAAACCAACGTAGCGGCCGCGGGTTTCCGGACTGGAGCCGACGCTGATCAGGGCGTTCGGTCCGGCGTAAACGTCGCCGTAGGTAGTCAGGAGGCGGTTGCGAGCAGAGTCGACTCGGATGCCACCGGTGGCGATGAGGCTGGGATCGTCGACAAGGGTGCGCGGTTTGCCGTCGACGCCCACCATGGAAATGGTCCCATAGCGCAGCGAGCCGATGAGAAAAGCGTTCCGGGTCGGGTCCCAGGTGAAGCCCTCGGGGTGAATGGCGTGGCCGGCACCATGGATCACTTGCGGGAAGGCCGTCGGGGCGGGAGCTTCGCAGTCGGCAGACGCAAGCAAACGGGCCCTATCCTCAGTCATGTTGCCTCCTTCAAACAGAGAGAGAAGTCGTCACGGTTGGCAATATTCACCTTGCGTACACTCGCTCCTCGATCAGAGCCGGAAATCCTCAAGGGCCTCATCGGCGTCTGCCGTCTTAAGCAGGCTCCGGGAAGCCGCAACACCAGTATCCCCCCTGCCAGTATGACGGCTTCTCGAGTGCATGCTCCTCTCCACCGGAAAGGATGTTCCGCTGCATTTGTTGAATGCTACGGGAAGGATCCAGGCCGAGTTCCTCCCGGAGGATTATCCGGAGTTGCTGATAGGCGTGCAGAGCGTCTCCTCGGCGGCCGCTCAGATGTAGCGCGGTGATGAGCTGGCCGTGCAGCCATTCGTTGAGCGGATGGCTGGCGACGAGGCGCCTGAGTTCCGCCGCGAGTCCGCCATGCCGCCCGAGCCGCATGTCTGCCTCAATCCGCTGCTGCAGGACCTTCATGTACATCTCCTGAAGATGATGAACGTGCTGCGTCAGTACGGGGCCACAAGTCACGTCGGTCAGGACGTCGCCCCTCCACAGCTCCAGCGCCTGGGAGAGCACCCACGCCCCCTTGCCGACGTCCCCGGCATGCAGGAGTGACTCGCCCTGCCGGGCCAGCCGGAGAAATTCCTCCGCATCGACCTGCTCAGGCGTCGCGCGCAATACGTAGCCCGCGGACCAGGTGCCGATGAGGTCATCCGTGGCGCCAGCGATCTCCCCGCCGAAGGTTTTCCGAAGGTGGTAGACGTGGGTGCGCACCGTGGAGAGCGCGGTCTTCGGTGGGTTCTTCCCCCATAGTTCGTCGACCAGGACTCCGTGGGACACGACCGACCCAGGCCGTAGAACCATGAGCGACAAGAGTTGACGGACCTTCGGGCCACGCGGCACCGGTAGCTTTTCGTCGTTAACTCGGATCTCCAGAGGTCCGAGAATTTTGAACTTCAGCACTATTCCCCCGGTGGGCTCGCATTACGGACTCGACGGGATGACAATTCCACGCGAGCGCAGGGAACGGCAAGAAAATAACCCTAAGGTTGATTTTGGGTACATCGAATGATGTGCGCGAAGCTTCAACTGGTGCGTCCGCAGACTTCTTCGCCCGCCCCTCTGTCGCCGGAGGGTATCGTGTGATTGTCAAGTGATGGCCGGGCCGACCGCGAATGGCGAGCAGAGGACGGGTTCGGCGTTCAGTACGCCCGGTGCCTTGCCGCCGGCCAGGCGGGGTCGGACGGCGTACGCGTCAGGCTTCCCGCAGCCGGCCGGGGAGACCGGGACGTCGAGCGGGTGTGCGTCATGGGCGCTCCTGGCAAGGTCGGCCGACGGGCCCCGATGTTGTGTGCCGAATGCCCGCCGCCGAACCGTGTTGCGTTCGCGAGACGCGAGGGCAGACCGTTGCGTCGAGGGATGTTCGCGATGCTTCCTGGACGGTGCGGTCACTGGTGCCGGCCGGAGTCTCGGCTGCCGGGCGGTCGGTGAGGATGACGTATAGGACGATCGCGCTGACCAGACAGATCGCTACGGCGCCCCACAGTACGAGTTGGAAGCCGTGTGTGTGCCCCTGCCCGAGGAAGTCGGTGAGGGCTTCGCGGCTCGCAGCCGGCGCCTCGGCGACCGCGCTACCGAGGTTGCCGCTGGTGACGTCGTCGGTGACACTGCGGGCAGTGAGGTCAGTGCCTTGGGTGTAGCGGCCCAGGCCGTCGGAGATGCGCTGCTGGACGAGGGAAATGAGGGCGGCGACCATGCCGGCGACCGCGACGGCCTCGGACGCCAGGCGAATGGTGTTGAACATGCCGCTGGCCATGCCGACCTTGGACGGCGGTACGGTGCTCACCGCGGCGCCGTCCATCAGGCCGTATATGAGGCCGATGCCGACGCCGACCAGTAGCAGCGGTCCGGTGAGCGCGCGCAGGCCAATGCCGGGGTGGACCACGGTCAGCCACGCCAGTCCGGCGGCGACGAGGACCAGGCTGCCGCTGAGGATGGGCCTCATCGAGACGCCCGCCTGCACCAGGCGTCCGGCCGCCAGCGGGAAGGCCAGTACCGGAGCGGTCAGCAGCAGCATCGTCAGGCCGGCCTCGCTGCCGGAGAGCCCCCCGGCGCCGACCAGGTATGAGGGCAGCAGCACCATCAGGCCGACGAAACCGAAGGAGACGGCGGTGGCGAGCAGGTTGACCGCCAGGAATCGGGGTTGGGTGAACAGCGACATGTCGAACATCGGAGACCGCTGACGGCGCTCGACGAGCACGAACCCGGCCAGCAACAGTACGCAGCCGGCGAACAGACCCAGCACCTCGGCGCTGCCCCAACCCCAGGCTGGCCCCTGGATGACGCCCAGGGTGAAACAGAACAGGGCGAGGGTGAAGGCCACGGTGCCAGCCCAGTCGACAGCGTGGGCGTCCGGGTCCCTGGACTCCCGCACCAGCTTCAGTCCGACTATGGACGCCACGGCGACGGCGAGCTGCACCCAGAAGATGGCGCGCCAGCCCGGCCCCGAGACGAGCAGGCCGGAGCTGGTCGGGCCGATGGCGAGACCGGCGCCGATGGTGACGCCGACGAACGCGAACGCCTTTGTGCGGCTGGCGCCGTGGAACATATTCGCCATGACCGACACACCGGCGGTCATCATGGCGGCCGCGGCCACACCGGCCACGGCCCGGGCGACGTCCAACAGCAGCACATCCGCAGCGAGCGCACCGATCAGGGCGGAGACGCCGTACAGCACGACGCCGAAGGAGAACACTCGCTTGCGGCCGATGCGGTCGGCGATCGATCCGGCGGCCATCATGAAGCTGGCGGCGGTGACATTGTAGGCGTTGACGACCCACTGCAGCGGTACAACGCCGGCGTTTAAGTCGCGGCCTATCGCGGGAAGCGCGACCGGTGCGCTGCTCAGGCCGTAGGGGACAATGAAAACGGCCAGGCACAGGGCGAAGATGGTGAGGCCCGCGCGGGGCGGTGCCTCAGGGGTGGCGGCAGCAGCCATCGAAGTTCTCCTTGACGTGGAGTGGCGGGGTAGGGCGGTATCTCTGCGGTATGCGGGGCGCTCCGCTCAGGGCTGGGCATCCCGGTCAGCTCTCGCGCCGGGACAGCTCACGAAGGAACTGCGACACGGTCCGCAGGAAGCGGTTGTTCTCCCATTGGGCGTAGACGACGTCCTGGTGGGTGAGGGCAGGGTCGGAGAAGAGCGACACTTCGGGTATGCGGCCGGCAGCCGTAATGGCCGCGGCGGCCTGGCCGGTGGTGCCGTTGGTCAACCCGCACTGGAAGGCGTACAGCGGGACGTCGATGGTTTCGGCGTGGGCCAGGCGTAGACCGAGCAAGCGGGTGAGGACGGTCTCCTCGAAGTCGATGGCCACGATGAGGTCCAGCATCACGCGGCTGAGTGTGTACCACAGCCAGGCGCCGGGGCGGGGCCCGGCGAAGGCTTCAGCAACGGTGCGCAGCCGGGTGGGGCCTTGGTCGGCCCAGGCGCCGCCGTCGTCCAGGTGGCCCGCCTGCACCGAGTACGAGGGGTGTGCGTGCGCGGCGTCGACAAGGCCCCCGAACAGGCCGACGTTGGTGAGCTTGTCGTCGGTGCGGAATGCATTGGGGAGACGGTCGGCGAGCGCCGCGGGGCCGTCGGGGTCGGCCAGGGCGTGCCGGGCGGCGAGCTGGAACCAGACGGATGCCGACTCCGGCCGGTCGCCCAGTGCGGTGGTGGTGCTGGTGAAGTTCTCGAAGACGGCACCCGCCCCGATCGCCGCGGGCCAACCCTTGGCGGCCTCCAGGGACAGGTCGAACTCCATGCCGGCGCCCGTGTAGGCGTTGCGAACACCGCCATCGGCAACGGCCAGCCCGGCCAGGTCGCGGTAACCGGGGATGCCGTCAAAGTCCCATGCGGCATACAGCAGGGCCTCGCTGCCCCCGACGGAGACGCCGCCAAGGACGACGTCACGCCGGCCCCCGTCGGCAGCTGCGCGGACTACCCGGCGCAGGTCCTCCAAGAGGACTTCCAGGCCCCACTGGGCGGCGAAGGTCGACCGGGCCGCGTCCTGCGCCTGGTAGTGGCCCCCCAGGTAGTACTCGGTGGCCTGCTCGGGGGTTTGCGCGAAACCGGAGAGGTCGGCGAAATTCTGCTCCCGGCGGTCCACGGCCCACACCTGCAGGTCGTTCGCGGCACCCGCGAGAGCCCTCGCCGTGTGCCGGAAGACCCCGGCGGCGCCCTCGCGGCCGCCCAGCAGGACCAGGACGCGGCGGGCGTCCCGGCAGCCGACCTTGAGCACACCGACCTGCTGCAGCGCGGCCGGGCCAGCCGCCCGAATGCCCCGTACATACTCGAACGCCTCGATCCGGTTCCGCTTCTGCGTCATAGCGATCGCTCTACCTAGCCGCGGCAACGAGATGAATTGCAACACTAGAGTACCGATACATGGCTTACATGCAACACGCTTGACGCAACTTATCGTTGTCCTGCGACTTCAGCGTCACTTAAACTGGGTGCGCCTACCTGCAACCGAGAGGCGGCCACGACGTGACCGAGACGACTGCGAATGGACGGCCGCTGCGCGCCGATGCCGAACGGACCGTGCGGACGATCCTGGAAGTGGCCGAGCGCGTCCTAAGCGAAGACCCCGCCGCGAGCCTGGCTCAGATCGCTGCCGCGGCCGGCGTCGCCCGCACCACGGTCCACCGCCGCTTCGCCTCCCGCGAGGCACTGATCGACGCGATGGCGGTGCACGCCTTCCGCCAGGTCGAGGAGGCCATCGACGTCGGCCGCCCGGACACAGCGCCACCACTGGTGGCGCTGCATCAGATCACCGCCAATGTGATACAGGCCAAGAGCAGCTGGCGGTACACCGTCGGCCAACCGCAGTTGCGGGATCCTGAGGCCGTCGCCGCGCACGAGCGCATCTTCGCCAAGTGTCATCTCCTGCTCGGCCGGGCTCAGCAGGCCGGCCTGCTGAGCCCCGAGGCGGATCTCGACTGGACCCGGCGGGTGTACCACGCGCTGATCGAGCAGGCCATCCAGGTACAGGCATCGGCTTCCACCGATCCGGACGCGCTGGCGGCCTCGGTGGTCGACACGCTGCTCAACGGTCTCGGCAGGGTGCGCTCCTGACACCACCTCAGGCGCCACGGTGGGGCGGCGTCCGTGATGCGGGCGCCGCCCCGCTCCGGCTCGTGCCGACGCCCCGTGGCGCCGTCGGCACGACACGGGACCCGGCCCTGGGTCAGGCCGCGGGGGCAGGCTTCGGGGCGCCCTTCAGCGGCTTGTCCCACGCACCGAGCTGGCGGAAGAGCTCTAGGTCGTCACGGACGGCCCAGTGCTCCACGACCTTCCCGTCGGCGATCCGGTACACGTGCAGGTGTTGCACGCGCACCTCCTTGCCTGTCGCGGGTACGCCCATGAACTCGGCTACCTGACGGCCCGTGAAGACCAGTCGGATGAGGGCCTTGTCGCCCTTGGCGAAGGCGTCGACGACCTCCCAGCGGGCGTTCTCCCAGACACTGCGCATCCAGCGGGCCGTGCGAGCGTAGGACTCTGGCCCGGTCGGCGAACCTTCTGGAGCCTCGTAGTCGACGAAGTCCTCGGCCACCAATCGCTGGGCGGCCTCCTCGTCGCCGTCGTTGAAGATCTTGCCCATCTCCAGGGCCACCTGCAGTACTTCTTCATCCGCCATGACAGGTTTTCCTTTCTGGCAGCGCACGTCGCGCGCCGGTCGCGCTCGGGTGGAGTACGGCCCGGCAGGCCGCACGATGGGAGGCAGGGGTGGCTCACTGCCCCATGCCGATGCCGCCGCCGACCGGGACCGCGGCCCCGGTGACGTAGGCCGCTTGGTCGCTGACGAGGAATGTGACGACGTCGGCGACCTCTTGCGGAGTGCCGGTGCGGCGCAGCGGGGTTTGGCTGAGCAGCTGGGCGCGTCGTTTGTCGGTGAGCCCCTGGATCATGTCTGTCTCGATGAGCCCGGGAGTGACCATGTTGACGGTGATGTTCCGCGAGCCCAGTTCCCAGGCGAGCGACCGGGTGAGACCGAGCATTCCGGACTTGGATGCGGCGTAGTTGGACTGTCCGGGGGAGCCCAGAAAGCCCATAACCGAGGAGATAAACACAATGCGCCCCCATTTGGCGCTGATCATGGAGCGGGACACCAGCCGGGCCATCCGGAAGGAGCCGATGAGGTTGGTCTCGATGACGTCTTCGAAGTCCTTCTCGGACATGGTGGGGGCCAGCGCGTCACGGGTAATGCCAGCATTTGCGACTATCACCCCCACCGGTCCGTACTGGGCCTCGACCTCGGCCACCACGCGGCGTGCGGCCTCGGGGTCCCGTACATCGCAACGCACGCTGAACAGCCCCTCAGGGGCCTCCCCGCTGCGGTGAGTGACGGCGACCTTGTCGCCGTTGGCGGCCAAGCTGCGCGCGATGGCCAGGCCGATCCCCCGGTTGCCTCCGGTCACCAGAACAGTGCGTGACATGAACTCTCCTGTTCAGACGGCCGCCGGACCGGCGCCGGGCGGCCAGACGAGGCGGCGGGCCAGCTCGGCCACCGCGGTGTCGGTGTCGGTGAAGTGGACCGCCTGCCAGCCGGCGGCCTCGGCCCCGGCACAGTTGGCCTCGATGTCGTCGACGAGGACACACTCCTCGGGCGCGGCCTCCGCCAGCTCGGCGGCCGCTTCGAAGATGCCGCGCCGCGGCTTGCGCACGCCGACCCGGAAGGACAGAGCGAGCCCGTCGAACAGCCCCTCGGGCGGGACCATGCGCCGCCAGTGCCGGTCCCAGGCAGGCGGCATGTTGGACAACAGGCCGATGAAGAGCCCCTGCTCGCGCAGGCCCCGAAGCCAGTTCACCCAGGCATGATTGGCCTCTCGCCCCTCGAACCAACGTTCACCGAAGCCGGTGAGATCGGCGTCCACGCCGCGCTCGCGCAGCCGGGCGTTCATCCGGTCCACCCACTCCTCTTCGGTGAGCAACGGGGTGTCCAACGGTGCCATCAGGTCGCCGCCGTACGGCTCGGCCACCGCGGCCATGGCCGCGCGGAAGGCGTTCGCGGGAATGCCGGTCCGGCGGCAGAAGGTCTCCAGGTCGCGTGGGATCGGCGGGGTCAGCACTCCCCCAAAGTCCGTCCACACCGCACGTACGGCCGACCGCGTGCCCGGCGTCACCACGCCGTGCCCTCCTCCGCACCGGTGCGCTGCGGCACCCGCGTGCATTCCAGTGCGATTCGGCCCGCCTCCCTACCGTCCTGCTCGAAGACGACGGAGCAGCCAATCCGGCCACCGGCAGCGGCCGGGTCAAGGCGGGCCGTGGCCACCAGGGGGGAGTCCAGCTCGGCGAACCGGAGGAAGTCGGCGGTGCAGCCGGTCACCGTCGCGTCGGTCGGAACGCCCGCGAGGTGGGCGAGCTGGCGCGCGGCCTCGGTCAGCACCATGGCCGGGAGATGGTCGTAGGTGTGGTCGAACAGGCTCCTGTTCTCGAAGAGCGGATCCACCTGTGCGGCGACCGCATTGCCCAGGTGAAGGGGTTCGCCGAGCACCACGTTTGCGGGGTTGCGGCGGCCCACGCCGGACGCGTCCGCCGGACGGCTGCGCTCCAGCCCCAGCAGGTCGGCGGTGAGCGGCGGCGTCGACCTGCGCTGCAGGAAGCGCAGCTTGTTGTAGTCGGTGTTCCTCGCCGTGCCGACGTCGATCCGGGTACGGGCCACCACTCGACCGGCGATTCCCAGGATGGCCGCGGAAGTCACACCGCGCAGCCGGCCATTGCGCGCGGTCAGCGGGGTGACCGTGCCCGCCAGTTCCAGTTCGCCAGGGCGGTCGCCGGGCATGAGCGCCTGCGGGTCCTCGAGCCGGACCGTCCAGTTGCTGACCAGGAAGGTGGTATCCAGGGGGAGGCTCAGCTGACGGTGGGAGGCCGCGGTGCCCGCCTGGCGTGCGGCCTCCAACAGCAGCAGGAAGTCATACGTCGCCGGCGTCCGCTCGTGGTCGCTGAAATAGGCGTGCTCGTTCGGCAGTTGGGCGCCCGCAAGGAAGGCTTCGGGTCCCGTCCGCATGAGATCGGTAACCAGCACCTCCGAGACCGCCGCCCGGTGTACCAGGGCGCGGTCGATGGTGCGGGCAAAGGTCAGCACGGGGACCGGTTCCGGCTCGGCCGTGTTGTTCAGTGTCGTCATACGCGAAGCACTCCTTATCCAGCACCGCCTGCGGCGGATTTTCGATGATGACGATGCGGCCTCAACGCGGGCCTCAACTCCACCATTCCGAACCGCCATAGAAGTTCTGTGAAATTCGCATGGAGTGCGGCTGCCACGAAACCCCAGGACCGGCCCCTGCTGACTTTTTAGTCAACTTTCATGGCACTCACGCATTCTGCTGGAGAACACCTCGGGAGCAGTTTTTCGTCCGCTCCGCCGAACACCGTAAGGAAGGGCGTTCCGATGGCCGCTTCGCATAACCCTCCTCGCGCCGAACCGTCATCTGTGCCTTTGTCCGGTCCAGACACCCAGGCACGCACCGCCGAGCTGCTGCGCCTCAGGAAGGCCGTCCGCGGCGGCCCGAGCACGGGCGCGACGAAGGCCCAGCATGCACGCGGGAAGCTAACGGTGCACGAGCGGCTGGAGTTGCTGTTCGATGAGGGCACGTTCACCGAGATCGAGGCGCTGCGCCGGCATCTGGCCAGCGGCTTCGGTCTGGAGGACCGCCGCCCGCACACCGACGGGGTGGTCACCGGCTGGGGCCAGGTGCACGGGCGCACGGTCTTCGCCTACGCCCATGACTTCCGCATCTTCGGCGGCTCGCTGGGTGAGGCCCACGCCGAGAAGATTCACAAGATCATGGACATGGCCGAGGCGGCGGGCGCCCCTCTGGTGAGTCTCAACGACGGGGCGGGCGCCCGTATCCAGGAAGGCGTCTCGGCGCTCGCCGGATACGGCGGGATCTTCCGCCGCAACGTGCGTGCCTCCGGGGTGATACCGCAAGTCAGCGTAATACTCGGACCTTGCGCCGGTGGCGCGGCCTACTCCCCGGCGCTGACCGACTTCGTGTTCATGGTGCGCGGCATCTCCCAGATGTTCATCACCGGGCCCGACGTGGTGGAGGCGGTCACCGGCGAGAAGGTGAGCCATGAACAGCTCGGCGGCGCCGACCTGCACGCCACGACCTCCGGCGCGGCCACCTTCGCATACGACGACGAGGAGTCCTGCCTGCAGGACGTGCGCTACCTGCTGTCCCTGCTGCCATCCAACAACCGCGAGCTGCCGCCGGCCGTCGCACCGGCACACCGGCTGAACACTTTGGACGAAGAGCTGCTGCACCTGGTCCCGGCCGGCCCCCACCAGCCGTACGACATGCGAGAGGTCATCGCACAGCTCGTGGACGACTCGGAGTTCCTGGAGGCCCACGAGCGGTGGGCACCCAACCTGCTGTGCGCGCTGGCCCGCATCGACGGGCAGACCGTCGGCCTGGTGGCGAACCAGCCGAGGCACTTGGCCGGAGTTCTGGACATCGAAGCGTCGCAGAAGGGCGCCGCCTTCATCCAGACCTGCGACGCTTTCAGCATTCCCCTGGTGACGCTGGTGGACGTGCCCGGCTTCCTCCCCGGCACCGCGCAGGAGCGTTGTGGAATCATCCGACACGGCGCGAAGCTTCTCTACGCCTACTGCAACGCCACCGTCCCGCGGGTCCAGGTCATCCTGCGCAAGGCCTACGGCGGCGCGTACATCGTCATGGATTCGCGTTCCATCGGTTGCGACCTGTCGTTCGCCTGGCCGACGAACGAGATCGCCGTGATGGGCGCCGAGGGCGCGGTAGACGTCATCCACCGGCGTGCGGTCGCCGCAGCCAAGGACCCAGAGGCGACCCGGCAGGCGCTGACGGAGGAGTATCGCGAGGCGCTGATTCACCCGTATTACGCGGCGGAACGCGGCTTGGTCGACGATGTGATCGATCCGCGCACCACCCGCTCGGTCCTCGCGGAGGCGCTGCACGTACTGCGTACAAAACAGGAGCAGCTGGTGCCCCGCAAACACGGCAATCCGCCGATGTAACCGCTAGGCCGGAAGAAACGAGGAATCCGCCATGGAGGCAGCACCTGCCGCCCTGCGTGTGGTGCGGGGCAACCCTACTCCCGACGAACTGGCCGCACTGATCGTCGTGGTACTGGCACGCGCTGCCACGCCGCTGCCCGTCGGTGCCCAGGCCGCTCCTGTGCCTGTACCGGGCTGGTTGCGGGTCGGCGCCCACCACCCCGCAGGGCCATGGCGGACGTTGCTAAGGTGCCCCGGTACCTGACGTGTGGGCCTTCGACACATCGGTCGGGCGCGGGACGCAGAGGAGCTTCCCGCCGCAGCACTTCGTCCGGGTCTCGCTTGTAGCCTTGGGGGCGGTGTAGGCCAGCCGGTCGGCATCGGGAGACCGTTCAGGAGGCCGCGGGGGCCTCGACCACCGCACAGGACCAGGTGAAACCAGCGCCCGCGTTGAGCAGCAGCCCGATGTCCCCGGGGCCCAGTGCGGAGTGGCGCAGCACCTCGTGCAGCCCCGCGGGGAGGTCGCCCGTCCCCAGGTGACCGGTGTCGCTCCCCCAGTCCACCGGCCGAGCGGCGACGAGGTCCCGCAGTGTCGGGATCCAGGCGTCCTCCAGCGTTTTGCGCCCGAGACGGGGCAGCAGAACAAACCGAATGCGCGGCTCGTCGGCGGCGAGGCCGGCATCACACAGCGCTCCTTGGACCACACACCGGATCATGTCCCGGTTGGCCTTCTTGAACGGGGTACTCCCGTGGTGACGCAGGTAGGCCCGCTTGGTGCGGCGCATGTCGATGACGGTTGAGTTTTCCCTGGGCAGCCGGGCGAACGGGTCGGTGCCTCGGTGCATGGCCTCCAGGTGCGGTGCGGCCACGGTATGCAGGGCCCGCAGCAGCAGATCGCCCGCGCTGGCCGGCTGCCTGAGCAGGGCCGCGGTGGCTGCGTCCCCGTAAGCGGCGCCATAGTCGCTGCGCCACCGGTCGAAGCCGGGCGCGGTGAACCGGTCCGCGGTGGTGACCAGGGCGTACCGCGGCCCTTCGCTCATTGCGAGTCGGGCGACGGCCAGTTCCAGGGCCGCGGCGCCGCCGTTGCAGATCTGCTGGATGCCCACAGGAACGGCGTTGTGCGCACCGATCTGGTCGGCGATGTAATGCGCCGGCGACCACAGGTCATGGCCCTGATAGTGCATCCACGCATGCAGCAACACTGTCACGTCGGCCGCTGCCACGCCGCTGCTGCACAGTGCCTGATGGGCGGCGTGCACGGCCATCTCCGGCGCGGAGACGTCGTAGGCGACCGGCAGCCGGGGGTGGCCCAGGTCCCGGGCCACGTTCTTCTCGACGCGCTGCTCGGCCACGGCACTGGTGGCGCTGTCCCTCTTGGACGGCAGCCACAGAGCCGTCGAGGTGATGCCCACGGGCGCGGTCGGCCTCATGACAGGAGCCCCCTCTGTTGGCGACTGATTTCCGCCTGCGGGGCGGACCCCACCCGGCAGCACTCACATCCTTTCCAGGGATAATGGAATGCATATCAAATCCCTGTGAAAGAGGCGCGGAGTCGATCGATTGACGTTTTCCGTGGTGCCACCGATATGGCAGCATGAATGCCGCATGGCGCTTCTGTCAGCAATCCAAAAGGACGGAATGCGTCCATCTGAAGACGACAGCACACTGACTGCCTCACTGAAGGGTAAACGAACATGTCAGGCAACCTGAGCAACAAGGAACTGCCCACTGGGATGCGTACCCGTATCCGGGAGATTGTGGCGGACGTGCTGGAGGTCCCCACTGAGGAGGTAGGCGAAGAGCACAGCTTCGCCGGGGACTTCGACGCCGACTCCCTACTGATCATCGAGATGGCCTCTCGTTTAGAGAAGCAGCTGGGCATCGAGATACCACAGGAGGATCTGGTCGACCTCGACAATCTTGAAACCGCGTACCGCCTGATCGCTCAACTCACTAGCGCCGACGCACATGTCTGAGCGCCGGCTGCGCCGCGTTGCAGTTGCCGGCCTCGGCGCGGTGAGCAGCCTCGGCATCGGCGTTGAGGCGTTCGCCGAGGCCGTCCGCGAGGGCCGCAGCGGTATCACCGACATCAGCTCGTTCGACAGCGCGGGCTTCCAGCGCACCCGGGCTGGCGAGGTGCGCGACTTCCGGCCAGAGGACCACATGGAGCGGCTGGCGGCCGGGCAGTGGGGCCGCAGCAGCCAGTTCGCCGCCGCGGCCGCCCGGCTCGCCGTACGAGACGCTGGCTGGGACGCCGACGCCTTGTCCTCGGCCCGGGCGGGCAGCGCCATGGGCACGACCAATGGGGAGGCCCGCACCTTTCAGGAACTCACCGAGCAGTGGCTGGCGCACGGTATCGACGGCATCGACGGGCATCTCGCCGCCCACGCCTCCGCACACCGCATCGCCGCCGCCGTCAACACCGAACTGGCCTTGCACGGCGAGGCGCAGACTTTCGGCACCGCGTGCTCGGCGAGCAATTACGCCATCGGATACGGACTCGATCTCATCCGCAACGGCACAGCCGATGTGATGATCGTCGGTGGCGCCGACGCGGTGAACCGCGCTACCCACGCGGGCTTCCACCGCCTGGGTGCCCTCGCTCCGGACCTGTGCCGCCCTTTCGACAAGGACCGCGGGGGCATCGTGACGGCGGAGGGCGGCGCGGCCCTCGTCCTGGAGTCGTGGGACAGCGCCATCTCACGCGGCGCACGCATCTACGCCGAGGTGCTGGGATACGGCCTCACCTGTGATGCCAAGCACCCCACTCAGCCGGATCGGGACGGCATCGCCGAGTGTATCCGCCGAGCGCACCGCGATGCCGAGGTCGCCCCGGACGACGTCGACTACGTGTGCGCGCACGGCACGGGCACGGCCGCCAACGACTCCACTGAGGTGGCGGCGATGCGGGAGGTGTTCGGCAATCGCATCCCACCGATCAGCTCCCTCAAGTCGATGCTCGGCCACACTATGGGGGCCGCCAGCGGCTTCGGCGCGCTGGCCTGCTGCCTGGCCCTGCACGAAGGGTTCCTGCCGCCGACGGCGACGGTCCGCTCGGTGGATCCGGCCCTCGGGCCTGACCTTGACTGCGTTCCCGGCCGGGCACGGCTCGCCCGTCCGCGGACCGTGGAGAACCATGGATTCGCCTTCGGCGGCAACAATGCCGTTGTGATGCTGGGGAGGCCGGCATGAGCAACAACACCGTACGGATCACCGGCTACGGAGTGCTCAGCGCAGCCGGCATCGGCGGGAAAGCCCTGTACGGGGCCGTGCGCTCGGGCGCGCTGCCACCGGGTGACGGCGGCGCCCAGGCGCTGGACAGCCAGCCGGCACCGCCCGGCCTGCGGCTGCTGCCGGTACCGGACTTCGCGCCGCGGGACCACCTAGGGCGCAGGGGGCTGAGCGCCCTCAGCCGTACAACCACGCTCAGCATGGTCGCGGCGGAGCTCGCACTGAACAGCCTGCCGGCGCCCGGCCCGCCCGAGGAACGTGCCGACACCGGTGTGGTGCTGGGCACCAGTACTGGCAGCGCCCGGGCCTTCGCCGAGTTCTTCCGCGAGAGCTACGAGGCCGAGCGCCCATACCTGGTAAGTCCGGCTCTGTTCCCAGGGCTGTTGCTGAACCACGGTGCAAGCCAGGTGGCCATGCGCCACTCCTTCACCGGTCTGAACGCCTCACTGGCCGGTGGGCACATCTCCGCCCTCTCCGCCCTACGCTACGCCCGCAACGCACTGCTGACCGGCCGGGCCACCCGTCTGCTGACCGGCGGTGTGGAGGAGATCAGCGCGCACACGGCCTGGGCCTGGCATCGCAGCGGCGCTCTGGGCAAGCGGCCGGCGCTCGGCGAGGGAAGCGCCGTCTTCGTCCTGGAGGCGGCGGGCGGCGCCGAGCCTGCCTCGGGCACGTCACTGGCCGAACTGGTCGCCTGCGAGGTGACCTTCGCGCCGCTGGCTGAGGGAGCAAACGCGGTGGCGGCGGCGCTCGCACGCTGTACTGAGGATGCGCTGCGGGCGAGCGGCGCCGCCCCGGGCGACATCGGTGTCGTCTCGGCCAGTGCGAGCAGCGGCCCGGGCTGGAGCGCGTTGGAGGCCCGTGGCCGCCGCCGGGCACTGGCCGGGCACAAGCCCGAGGTACTGCGTGTGCAAGACGTACTGGGCGAGACCTACAGCGCCAGTGGCGCCCTGCAATGCGCCGCGCTGCTCGCCCACTGGATGGACGGCCCGGCGCCCGCGGCCGGTAGAACCGACAGTGCCGCTGCTTGGGGCTTGATCACCTCCGTCGGTCACGACGGGTCGGTGGGCGCAGCCGTGCTGCGCCGGTCCTGAGCTGCCGGGTGAGTGACGGAACGGGTGCGCGCGGGTCGCCGGGAAGGGCCGCCTCCCCGGCGATCCGCGCGCGGCGGCGGGACAGCCGGGGAGGACAACAGTGAAGCCCGGGTCGCCTTGTTGACAGCGTCTAACCGGGACACCGCGCCAAGCTTACGGAATATGCTGTGCAGATGGCGCTTGACCGTCCCCTCCGTGATGTCGAGCCAGCCAGCGATCTGCCGGTTGCTCATTGCGGACGCCACGCCAACCAGCACCTGATGCTCGCGGCGAGACAGTGGTGCCTCTACCGGTAGGCGGTGCTCCGTTTCTGCGGGGACCAGTACCGTCGTGTCCGGAGGTTCGGTGAGGGCTCGTCCGATGGCCATGAGCAGCGCCTCTCGGTCGATGCTTTTATGCAGGAAACCGCAGGCTCCGGCCGCGAGTATCGCCTCCACGAGGTACGGCTGCGCATGGGCGGACAAGCACAGGATGCTCGTGCGCGGAGCGACGTTGAGGATTTCGCGCACCGTGCCGACGCCGTAGGTAAGGGACATTTGGAGGTCGAGCAGCAGCAGGTCGGGCTGTTCGGCGGCCGCGCACCGGACTGCCTGCACACCGTCGGCGGCGTGTCCCACAACCGTCGTGGCAGGCCGGGCGTTCAGCAGGTCGGCGAGGCTCTCCCGGAATAGAGCGTGGTCGTCGGCGAGGACTATGCGCATGCGACGCATGGGAAGACTCCTCATCAGCTAGGTTCCTGGTACGGTCGCGGCCATAAGTCGCACGGCAGATGCAGTTTCATGCGGGTGTCCTCGCCGGGCGCGCTCATGACGCGCAGCCGGCCGCCGCCGAATGTCTCGCCCCTCTCTCGGCCACGGGCTGGGGCCTAACGGGTGGGCGGAACGTCCAGGACGCGCCTTACGACGAAGCTCAGCCGCTACCCCACCCCATACGTCCACCCACCGTCCGGTGATACGGACGGTCACCTCGGTACGTCCGGCACCGGCGCGTGCGCGGCAGTTGTGCCGAAGCCACCGTCTCCTCGCCGAAGACGTGGCCGGTGATGTCCACCTGCGGCGCGTGGTGGGGCAGGAGAAGGCGTCGAGTGACCGCCCCACCAAGGGCCGCAGCGCAGCCGCGGGCGCCGTCATGGAGGCGGATGGCCTGTGCGATGACTGCGGCGATGCGAGGCTTCGTCGGCAGACAGCCTGTCGGCAGGTCGCTGCAGAACAGCTTCTCCGCCCTGGCAGCCGTCAAGAGCTCGATCGAGTTGGTCATCATGATCCGCGCCCTTTCTGTAGAGCGCGCCTCCTGGGAGCCGTGGCGGCCTGATAGCCAGAAGGCGCGCAGCCATATCCTGGTCTGCCCAGTTGCAGAGGTCGCTGCAGTAAGCACTGCAGCCGAAGACCATGGCGATCACGGTTCACGGGACGGCGTTCCGACCGTGAACGTTTGACGTCGGCTTCGGGAAGGTGTCACCGCCGGCCGACCACTGCTCGACAACCGATCGGTCACGGTCCCTCCCGCCACCTCAGTTGGACCGCGGCCGGCCTTCCGGCTCATGGTCCCCGTCGGCTGCCCAGACCCTCCTCGCTCGTCCCCTGCGCCAGGCCGAGCTTTCTCTTCGCCAGACTCATTCGCCGTTTCCTCACCAGCCGTCGACAACGCCCTGCACAGCGCACACTGGCGCCCCCGACGCCGTTTCCGAACTCCCGACCATCCGCTGTTCACGCCATGGGACATCCCGTAGAAATCGCCCACCGGTCATGGCAAGCACCGTCCCAGTACTAGTCTGGTGGCGTGCACCAAGCATTCGCACACGAAGACGTTGTCATTCGGCGTGGCCGTCGTTCTCAGCTGCCGCTGATCATTGCTGTTCACTCCCGGGCTTTGGGCCCGGCGATCGGCGGCTGCAGGCTGCGCCGATACGACACCTGGCGCGAGGGACTGACTGACGCGCTGTGCCTGTCAGAGGCGATGACCTACAAGGCTGCGGTGGCCGGCTTGGACTTCGGGGGCGGCAAGAGTGTGATCGCCCTCGGCAAGAACACCGAACTCACACCGGACCTGCGTCAGGCCGCGCTCCAGGATCTGGGCGAGTTGGTCGCTTCCTTCGGCGGCTCCTACCGCGCTGGGCCCGATATGGGCACTGGTCCCGAGGACATGGTGGTACTGCGCCGCTTCTCACCGTACGCGTACTGTGTACCCGAGGAGCACGGCGGCACCGGGAGCTCCAGCGGTCCCACCGCTCTCGGCGTCCTGGCCGCATTGCATGCCGGTGCGCAACACGTGTTCGGGGACTCCTCCTGCGCTGGCCGCACTGTGGTCATCAGCGGATTCGGGTCGGTCGGCAGCGACATCGCGTCCAACCTCGCAGCCGAGGGAGCTGACGTCGTCGTGTCCGATGTGCAGCAGTCCCGCAAGGACGTGGCACTGGCGAGCGGGTACGGATGGGCCGAGCCCAATCAGGCCCTGTTTGTTCCGGCCGATGTCCTGGTCCCCGCCGCCGTCGGCGGGGTGCTCGACAAAGCAGTCGTCTCCCGGCTCGGCGCGCGACTGATCGTCGGTCCGGCGAACAATCAACTCACCGAAGACACCGTCGCCGACGCCCTCGCGAACCGAGGCATCGTCTGGGTACCGGACTACGTATCCAGCGCCGGCGGCATCACCTACACCCTCAGTCGGGAGACCGAGAACTACAGCCACGAAGCCGCCCAGGAACGAGTCATGGGCATTGGCGACACTGTGAGCCGGATTCTCGTCCTGGCTTGCTCTGCAGGCGTTACCCCTTTGCGGGCGGCTAAACAGATCGCAGAGCACCGACTCGCTTCCGCGGCCTCTTGAACACCAACGGCACCAGCTGCCTCAACGAGCGATGCCTGATTGCATGCCACCCAGCCCGTACAAAACGATCACGTTCAAAAGCGCAACACGTTGTTGTGATTGGCATTGGCTGGAGCTGTGCCTGCCGCAAACGTAGGGTCCACGGGGCGTGGGGCACCGCTGGGCGACCGGTCAGCCGCCTTCCTTGAGGGCGAGCGCGATGACCTGGTCAGGTGGGAGCTGAACGCCTTGGCCGAAGGCGGCCTCGAAGGCTACGTGGCCGAGCGCGTTCCGCGCCCGCCGTGCGCCCTCGTCATGAGGAGCCCGCCAGTACGTCGAGCCGAACCACGGGAGCCCGATCGTGTTCCACCCCGCCTCGGCTGCGCCGAGCAGCACGGCCGCACGGTAGCTCTCCCCGTCGGCGGCGGCGATCCATCCCAGCAGGTCGACGATCATGGCGATGCCCAGGCTGTCGCGGAAGTTTTGCTTCATGCACAGGCACTCCCTGGCGTGTCGGGCTGCCACCGCCCGGTGGCCTTTGGCCCACTCGGCGAAGGCCTGGACGTAGAGGGCGTAGGCGAGCGTCCACTTCTCGTCGTGCGCGTCGCAGGTGTCTCGCGTCTCCCTGCAGAGTTTGACCGCCCGGCTCGGCTCGCCGAGGAAGACATTCGCCATGGCGAGCTGTACCTGTGCCATGATCACCACGCTGTTCAGCTCACCGAACACGGCGTAGCGGGCGAGAGCGTCCTCGAGGAGGAGCCGTGCGCGGTGTGGGTCGTCGTGGAGCAAGGCGGCAGCGCCTGACATGTGGGTGCCGTAGGCCATGGCCACATCATCGCCGAGCTGTCGGGCCAGCATTCGGCACTCCTCCGACCTCGCGACGCTCTCGGCGATGTTCCCGCGGAGGTATGCGATTCGGCTCGCCACCCACAGGGCCTTGGCGCGTTCCCGAGACGGTTCGGGATCAAAGGTCAGCGCCCGGTCGAGCCAGTGCTGTGCCTCCTCCACGTGGCCGCAGCCAACCCAGAAGAAGTGCAGCGCGGCGGCTAGGCGGGCACCGGCTCGTCCCTCGTGCGGCGCGGTGAGGCAGAAGTTGAGTGCCTGGCGGAGGTTGGAATGCTCCAGCCGCATGCGGCCCGCCCAGTCCCCCTGCCGAGGTCCGAACCATTCCGACTCGCCTTGTTCGGCCAGTGCCAGATACCAATCTCGGTGACGGCGTTGGAGCGCCGTTTGCAGGCCGACGTCGCACAGCCGCTCCTGCCCGTACTGGCGGAGCGTCTCCAGGAGCCGGAAGCGGATGCCCTCCTCGGGTGCCTCGCGGATCAGTACGGACTTGTCGACCAGGCCGTCGATCAGGTCCAGGATCTTTTCAGCCGAGAGGTCGTCTCCGGCGCAGACGGCTTCGGCCGCTTCGAGGTCGAAGGTGTCGGTGAATGTCGACAGTCGTGCCCACAGCAGGCGCTCGCTGTCGGTACACAGGTGGAAGCTCCAGTCCACCATGGCTTGCAGCGTCTGGTGGTGTGGCAGTGCGGTGCGGCGAGACGTCGTCAGTACTCGGAAGCGGTCATCGAGCCGTGCCAAGAGTTGCTCGGGCGACAGTGCCCGCAGGCGGACCGCCGCCAGTTCGATTGCCAACGGGATGCCGTCGAGCCGTTGGCAGATTTGGGTCACGGTCGCCTGATTCTCCGGCAGGATGGAGAATCCGCCGGGAACCGCGGCCTGCGCTCGGTGTGCGAAGAGGGTGATAGCGGCTGCATCCCCCTCGGGCTCGGGTTCCTCGCCGAGAACCGGTGGCACCCACAGCGGCGGCACCGGGAGGATGTGTTCGCCGTCGATCGCCAGCGGCTGCCGGCTCGTGACGATGACTTGCAGGTTCGTGGCCGCCCGGAGCAGGGTGCCGACGAGCAGGGCACAAGCGTTGAGCAGGTGCTCGCAGTTGTCGAGGATCAGCAGTACTCGTCGGTCCTGGAGATGTGCGATCAGCGCGGCCAGGGGCCCGCGACTCGTCTGGTCGTGGATGTCCAGTGCCGCGGCCACGGTGTGCGCGATGAGTCCGGGGTCGGAGAGTCCGGTCAGCTCGACCAGCCACACACCGTCACGGAATGCCGACTGCAGGTCCCGCGCGGCGCGGAGCCCGAGTCGCGTCTTGCCGACGCCGCCAACCCCCGTGAATGTCACCAGCCGCGCGGTGGACAACAGGCGCCGTGCCTCTGCAAGTTCGCGTTGGCGTCCCACGAAGCTGGTCAGCTCCGTGGGCAGGTTGCCCACGGCATCCAGTTCGACGCTGGTGGCGTAGCGACCATCTTCTCGCGCCGGGGCGGCTATCGCCGGGCGGGTGGTGG
>NZ_NHSG01000380.1:0-4421 GCF_020024005.1 Streptomyces purpurogeneiscleroticus | reverse complement strand
CCCACCTCCACCACGCATGCAGCGAAGGTAGCGCTCCTCACCGGCCGTCGCTGGGGCCTGTGGATAACCTCCTCCGCACACCACGGCCCCGCCCCGTTCGTAAGAACCGGGCGGGGCCGTGGCCGTGCGCGATCAGCGTGCCGTCAGCCCTCCGGCGTGACCCCCGCGCGCATCAGCCCGTACGCGTACGCGTCGTCCAGGGCCTGCCAGGACGCGGCGATCACGTTCTCCGCGACGCCGACCGTGGACCACTCGCCACGGCCGTCGCCGGTGGAGACCAGGACGCGGGTGATCGATCCCGTGCCGAGCGCGCCCTCCAGGATGCGGACCTTGTAGTCCACCAGCTCCATCTCCGCCAGCTGCGGGTAGATTTGCTCCAGCGCCACCCGCAGCGCCCGGTCCAGCGCGTTGACCGGGCCGTTGCCCTCCGCCGTGGCCACGATCCGCTCGCCCTTGGCCCACAGCTTCACGGTCGCCTCGTTGGCGTGCGTGCCGTCGGGGCGGTCCTCGACGATCGCGCGCCAGGACTCGACCGTGAAGTAGCGCAGCGGCTTGCCCTGGACCTCCTCGCGGAGGAGGAGCTCGAAGGAGGCGTCGGCGGCCTCGTAGGTGTACCCGGCGAGCTCACGCTCCTTGACGCGCTCGACGACCCGGGCCACCAGCTCGCGGTCCTCGCCGAGCTCTATGCCCAGCTCCTTGCCCTTGAGCTCGATGGAGGCGCGGCCCGCCATGTCGGAGACCAGCATCCGCATGGTGTTGCCGACCAGCTCGGGATCGATGTGCTGGTACAGGTCGGGGTCGACCTTGATCGCGGAGGCGTGCAGGCCCGCCTTGTGCGCGAAGGCGGAGACGCCGACGTACGGCTGGTGGGTGGAGGGCGTGAGGTTGACGACCTCGGCGATGGCGTGCGAGATCCGGGTGGTCTCGGCGAGCTTGCCCTCGGGCAGCACCTTGCGGCCGTACTTCAGCTCCAGCGCGGCGACCACCGGGAAGAGGTTGGAGTTGCCGACCCGCTCGCCGTAGCCGTTGGCGGTGCACTGCACGTGCGTGGCGCCCGCGTCGACCGCCGCCAGGGTGTTGGCCACCGCGCAGCCCGTGTCGTCCTGCGCGTGGATGCCCAGCCGCGCGCCGGTGTCCGCCAGTACTGTCCGTACCACCGCGGTGACCTGCGCGGGAAGCATGCCGCCGTTGGTGTCGCAGAGCACCACGACGTCCGCGCCGGCCTCGCTCGCGGTGCGGACGACCCGCTTGGCGTAGTCGGCGTCCAGCGCGTAGCCGTCGAAGAAGTGCTCGCAGTCCAGGAAGACCCGGCGGCCCTGCTCGCGCAGGTAGGCGACGGTGTCGCGGATCATGGCCAGGTTCTCGTCGAGGGTGGTGCGCAGTGCCAGCTCCACGTGGCGGACGTGGGACTTGGCGACCAGCGTGATCACCGGGGCCTTGGAGTCCAGCAGCGCCGCGACCTGCGCGTCGTCCTCCACCCGCACGCCCGCCTTGCGGGTGGCGCCGAACGCCACCAGCTGTGCGTGCCGGAAGGGCACCTCTTCCTGCACCCGCTGGAAGAACTCGGTGTCCCGGGGGTTGGCGCCGGGCCAGCCGCCTTCGATGAAGCCCACGCCGAAGTCGTCCAGGTGGCGCGCGATCGTCAGCTTGTCCGCCACGGTGAGGTTGATGCCCTCGCGCTGCGCTCCGTCGCGCAGCGTCGTGTCGAACACATGGAAATCGTCGGACAGTGATGCGTCGGAGGTGTCCGTCATGCTGATCTGGCTCCTGTCGGGATCTTCGGTCTACCGGAATGAACCGGTGCCACCGTCCCTCTATGATCCCTCGCGCTCCGTCCCCGGTGGCGGGTGGGCCGGGAAACGAAAAAACCCCTCGCGGGTGCGAGAGGTCTGCGCGCGGGTCTGGGACGACGGTGCCGCGCCGTACTCGGTTTCGTACGGGGCGGTCACTGCGGACCGGCGCGCCTGCTGCCAATAATCATGGCGAACGAGAGCATGGGGGCAGTCTTGCACACGACTGCCCCCAAAGTGCCCGGTGTCTCAGGATGCGAGCAGTCGCTCGTCCTTTCCGGCCTTCCCGTCCTTGGCGACCCGGTGCAGGTCGATGGTCCGGGTCTCGCGCATCGTCAGGTAGACGACGAGGGAGACGGCGGCGCAGCCCGCGACGTACCAGTAGTAGCCGGACTCGTTGCCGCCGCTCTTGAACCACAGGGCGACGTACTCGGCGGTGCCGCCGAAGAGGGCGTTGGCGATGGCGTACGGGAGGGCGACGCCGAGGGCCCGGATGCCGGTCGGGAACAGTTCGGCCTTCACGCAGGCGTTGATCGAGGTGTAGCCGGTGACGACGACGAGGGCGAGCAGGGCGAGGCCGAGGGCGGGCCAGAAGGAGCCGGCGTGCCGGAGCATCGTCATGATCGGCACGGTGAGGAAGGTCGAGCCGATCGCGAAAGTGATCAGCAGCGGGCGGCGGCCGATGCGGTCGGACAGCCGGCCGGCCAGTGGCTGGATGCACATGAAGACGAAGAGGGCGCAGAAGCTGACCAGGGAGGCGGTCGGCTTGTCCATGCCGGCGCTGCCGGAGAGGTACTTGGTGAGGTAGGTGGTGTACGTGTAGTACGCCACGGTGCCGCCCATGGTGAGCGCGATGACGAGGAACGCCTCGCGCTTGTGGGCCCAGAGTGCCTTGAGGGTGCCGCGTGCCGGGTCGGCGTTGGCGCTGTCGTCCGCGGCGTAGACCTCGGTCTCCAGCATGTTGCGGCGGAGGTAGAAGACGATGCCGGCGCCGAGCGCGCCGATGATGAAGGGGATGCGCCAGGCCCAGCTGTGCAGGGCGTCCTCGGACATGGTGCGCTGCAGGATGATCTGGAGGCCGAGGCCGAGGAGCTGGCCGGCGGTCATCGAGACGTACTGGAAGCTGGAGGCGAAGCCGCGGCGGCCGGGTGCGGAGGCTTCGGTGAGGTAGGTGGCGCTGGCCGCGTACTCGCCGCCGACGGAGAGGCCCTGGAGCATGCGGGCGACGAGGAGGACGGCGACGCCGCCGTAGCCGGCGACCTCGTAGGTCGGGGCGACGGCGATGAGGACGGCGGAAGCGGACATCAGGGTGACGGTGAGCGTCAGGGCGGCCTTGCGGCCCTTGCGGTCGCCGACGCGGCCGAGCAGCCAGCCGCCGACGGGCCGCATGAAGAAGCCGACGGCGAAGACGCCCATGGTGTTCATGAGGTTGGCGGTCTCATTGCCCTTGGGGAAGAAGGAGTCCGCGAAGTAGACGGCGAAGCTCGCGTACACGAACCAGTCGAACCACTCGACCATGTTGCCGGCCGAGCCGACCCAGATCTTCTTCCATTGCTCTCGTCCCATAGCCGAGAACGGTGCCGGACCAGCGATCTCCCTGCAAGGGTGCACCAGGCAACGATCAGGCGACGTTCCGTGCGTTATGTACCCGCCGGGGCATCGGCCGGGGTCAGCGCCTCGTCGAGGAAGTCGCGTACGTGGCCGAGGACGTCCTCGCGGGAGAGGCCGGGGAGGCCGACGACGAGGTGGGTGCCGAAGCCGTCGAGCAGGGCGCGGGTGCGGACGGCGAAGCGTTCGGCGTCCACGGGGCGCAGTTCGCCCTTGGAGGCGCCTTCGACGAGGAGGGCGACCAGGTCGCGGTGCCAGGCGAGTTCGAGGTCGAGCTGGCGTTCGCGGGTGGGGTCGTCGGCGTTCTGGGAGCGGTTCCAGACCTCCAGCCAGAGGGTCCAGCGGGGGTCGCGGTGGCCTTCGGGGAGGTAGAGGTCGACCAGGGCGTCGATGCGGGCGCGGGCGGGGACGCGGCGGGCCAGCTCGGCGCGGCGCTCCGCGCCGAGCTGTTCCTCGCTCCACTGGAGGGTCTGGAGCAGCAGCTCGTCCTTGGTACCGAAGTAGTACAGGATGTGGCCGCTGCTCATGCCGACCTCGCGGCCGAGTCCGGCCATGGTGAGCCGGTCCAGGCCCTCCGCCGCGATGGTGGTCATGGCCGCGGCGAGCACCTGTTCGCGCGGCTGGCTGAGGCGCCGCCGGGGACGGCGCTCGGGACCGGGCACGGGGACCTCCTGGACCGGCTGATCAGTGCGGCTGATCAGACCTTGGGCTGCTGCTGGGTGATGCAGTGGATGCCGCCACCCGCAGCGAAGATCGTACGGGCGTCGACGAGGGTGACCGTACGGTCGGGGAAGAGCCGGCGGAAGATGCCGGCCGCGTGCTCGTCGCGCGGGTCGTCGAAGCCGCAGAGGACGACGCCGTCGTTGCAGAGGTAGTGGTTGATGTAGGAGTAGTCGACGAACTCGCCGTCCTCCTCGATGACGGTGGGCGCGGGGACCTCGACGATCTCCAGCTGCCGGCCGCGGGCGTCGGTGGCGTCCTTGAGGACCTTGACGATCTCGGCGCAGACGGCGTGGTCGGGGT